>JAIDFC010000001.1 GCA_029054535.1 Rikenella sp.
ACCCCCGGCAGGTGCGCCGCTCCGCCCGCGCCCGCAATGATGACCTTCACCCCCCGCGTATGGGCGTTCCGGGCGAAATCCAGCACCAGATCCGGCGTCCGATGCGCCGACAAAGCATTCAGCTCGAACGGAACACCCATTTCATCCAGGAATTTGGCCGCTTCGGACATGATTTTCAAGTCCGACGTGCTGCCCATGATAATCGAAACTTTCGGTTGCATAGAAAATAGGGTATTTATTTTCGTATTTTTGCGAAGATATAAACTTTTCACCACACCGCACACACAACTTTTATACACGTTTTGGAAAACCGAATCATCACCCTTCGCGACCGCCGTTTCGCGCCGTACATTCCAGCCGAACGGATCCATGCCGCGATTTCGGAAGTCGCCGCACGAATCAACCGCGATTACAAAGACAGCGTACGACCGCTGCTGCTCGTTACGCTCAGCGGAGCGATCGTTTTCGGCGGCGAGTTGTTCCGACAGTTGGAGGGGCCGTTCGAGATCGCATTCGTGAAGCTGTCGTCGTACGGAGCCGGGACCACCTCGTCGGGGCGGGTGAGGGTGGAAGTGCCGTTGACGGCAGATGCGGAGGGGCGGGACGTGATTATCGCCGAAGATGTGGTCGACACTGGGAATACGATCCATGCGCTGCACGACATGCTGACGGAACGGGGGGCGCGAAGCGTTCGGGTGGCTACTCTGTTGCTGAAACCCGATCCGTACTTCCGGCAATCCGGTCGACCCGACGGACCGTTGCCGATCGATTACGCAGCCCTGGAGGCCGAACCGCGGTTTATCGTGGGGTACGGGATGGACTACGACGGACTGGGGCGGAATCTGGGGGCGCTCTACACCCTCTGCGAAGAATAACGACACATGACGAACGACATCTACGAACAATTGGACGGCGGTCGGCTGTTGCCGCTGGTCGAAGATTTTTACACCATCCAGGGCGAGGGGTATCACGCCGGGAAGCCGGCCTATTTCATTCGCCTCGGCGGGTGCGATGTGGGGTGCCGGTGGTGCGACGCGAAATTTACGTGGAACGCCCGGCTCTACCCGCCCACGCCGGTGATCGATATTGTCGAACGCGCCGCGTCGCATCCGGCGCAGGCCATCGTGATTACGGGCGGCGAACCGACCTTGTATCCGCTGGAGCCGCTCACCACGGCGTTGAAAGCCAGGGGATTGGAGATCTTTATCGAGACATCGGGAACTCATCCGTTGTCGGGACGGATCGACTGGGTGTGCCTTTCGCCGAAACGGCAACAGCCACCGCTCCGAGAGGTGCTGGAGCGGGCCGACGAACTGAAAGTCATCGTCGAGACCGAGGAGGAGATCGCCTGGGCCGAAAACAACGCCGCTCGAGTGTCGCCAAGCTGTCGGCTCTACCTGCAGCCGGAGTGGAGCCGTTACGAACGGATTATCCCCGCGCTGGTGGAGTATGCGAAAGCCCATCCGCGGTGGAACATCTCGATCCAGACCCATAAATTCATGCACATTCCATAAGTCATATGCTTACATTTCAAGAATTTACGGAATTCGTACAGGGATTGACCCCGACGATCCGCGAGGTGGTCGACCGCTACGTCGGACATGTCGAGGTGGATTATAAGGCCGACGATTCGCCGGTAACGCGGGCCGATCGAGAAATCGAACAGTATATCGTCGCTCGAATCGAAGCTCGGTTTCCGGGCGGGACGATCGTGGGGGAGGAGAGCGGCACCCACCCGGCGGCGGAGACCAACGAGTCGGGATCGGTCGAGTGGATCGTGGACCCGATCGACGGAACGAAGAGTTTTATTCACGGGGTTCCGCTTTTCGCTACCCTCATCGGAGTGATGGTGGACGGAGAGGCGGTCTACGGCGCGATCTACAACCCGATGTTGGACGACCTGATCGTGGGGGATAATCGGGTGGCACTGCGGAACGGCCGACCGACCCGGATGCGGGAGTGCGATTCGCTGAAACAGGCCACCCTGCTGACCACCGACATCCTGGATGTGGCGAAACACCGGAACCTGCCGAACTTTATGGCCTTGGCTGAACGGTGTCGGTTGTTGCGTACGTGGGGCGATGCTTACGGGTACTGTCTGTTGGCGAGCGGCCGGGCGGATGTGATGGTCGATCCGATCATGAGCCGTTGGGATTTGGCGGCGTTGATTCCGGTGATCCGAGGCGCCGGGGGTGTGATTACAGACTACTACGGCGGCGATCCGGCCACGGGGGACTCGATCGTGGCTTCCGGCAGCGCGGAACGGCATGCCGAGGTACTGGCCATCCTAAACGCTTAACTTTTCAGACGCTCGAAAAAAGATAAAATCCATCGAATTTTCACCATCGTGTTAAAATTCGAACAAACCGACACAAAAACCGGTTCGGTTCTCTATTTTTGTACATCCGAAAACATTTTTTCAAACCTCACTAAACCCCTGTACACACGATGGAAAAACAAGTCCAGCAGTACATCAGCGACTTCATGTCGCGCATCGAAACCAAGAACCCGAACGAACCGGAATTCCACCAGGCCGTTCGCGAAGTGGTCGAGAGTCTCGCCCCGTACATCATCGAAAACCCGGTGTTGATGAAGATGAAGGTGCTGGAGAGGATCGCCGAACCGGAACGCGTCATCATGTTCCGCGTGCCGTGGGTGAACGACAAGGGCGAAGTGGAGATCAACCGCGGGTTCCGCGTCCAGATGAACAGCGCCATCGGACCGTACAAGGGGGGACTGCGTTTCCACGCCTCGGTGAACCTCAGTATTCTGAAATTCTTGGCTTTCGAGCAGACTTTCAAAAACGCCCTCACCACCTTGCCGATGGGCGGGGGGAAAGGCGGTTCGGACTTCAACCCGAAAGGAAAGTCGGACAACGAAGTGATGCGCTTCTGCCAGTCGTTTGCAACGGAACTTCAACGACACATCGGTGCCGACACGGATGTTCCGGCAGGGGATATCGGGGTGGGAGCCAGAGAGATCGGCTTCCTGTTCGGACAATACAAACGGCTGCGGAACGAATTTACGGGGACCTTCACCGGCAAGGGCTTAGATTGGGGGGGGAGTCCCCTGCGACCGGAAGCGACGGGCTATGGCGTGAGCTACTTCGCACAGGAGATGCTCGCTACGCGAGGCGATTCGCCGGCCGGGAAAATCGTGGCTATTTCCGGGTCGGGAAACGTGGCGCAGTACGCCATCCAGAAAATGACCCAACTGGGAGCCAAGGTGGTAACGGCTTCCGACTCGTCGGGATATATCTACGACCCGGACGGGATCGATGCAGATAAGTTGGAGTACATTCTCGAACTGAAAAACATCTACCGGGGACGGATCAGCGAGTATGCCGAACGGTATCCGGGAGCGACCTACTACCCGGACGAACGGCCGTGGGGGGTGAAGTGCGACATCGCCATGCCGTGCGCGACGCAGAACGAGTTGAACGGCGAGGATGCTGCGAAACTGATCGCGAACGGCTGTATCTGTGTGGCCGAGGGAGCCAATATGCCGTCGACACCGGAGGCGGTTCACCTCTTCCAACAGCACAAGTTGCTTTACTCACCGGGCAAGGCGTCGAATGCGGGCGGGGTGGCGACCTCAGGGCTGGAGATGACCCAAAATTCCGAACGGCTGCGATGGACGCCGGAAGAGGTGGACGAAAAGCTGCATGCCATTATGCGTAGCATCCATGCGGTATGCGTCGAATACGGAACCGAACCGGACGGATACGTCAATTACGTGAAAGGGGCCAATATCGCAGGTTTCCGGAAGGTGGCGAACGCCATGCTGGCGCAGGGGATCGTCTAAGGAAAGTATACGGAGTTAGCACTTTCCAGGCAAGCGTGTCGGGGCCGGGTAAAAACCCGGCCCTGGTCGTATTCGATATTTACTTGTGTTTTTTTTGCTATATTTGCCCAACTGATCTCAAGAACGCAAATTGCGCATGAAATAAACCACGTCTTTAGGACATACATAAAAGCGTTAGCTTTACTTCTTGTTTTCCAAAATCGCCAATTTTGAAACACACCCAAAAGTAAAGCGGTAACGCTCACGTGGCGACACGTGGGCTTTACTTGTTTGGGTGTAAGGTGTTTGGCGATACCTGGAAAACAAATAAGATTCAAAGCCCACGCTTTTTGTTTGTATACATTTCCTTTTTTACTCACCAAAACAAACAAAAAAAGCCATGGAATTCAACCAATTACCATCGCCCGACACCCTGAAACGCATCATGCTCATGATCGGTGTGCAACGACTCGTAGATTTGGATCTGGAAGAACCGAACGGGGAGGGGTATGACGACGTCTGTGAATTGGCAGACGATCTGACCAACGACGTGATCGAACTGAGTTACGACAAAGAGAAAGACACATACGCATTCTCTCAAATTCCGGAAGGGGACGAAGAGTACCTACACTTCGCGTCCAACAAGAAGCTCTGCCTCGTCGCCACGATGTGTCCGGAGGGGGGAGAAGAGTTGCCGAAAGACGAAATTCCGCAAGAGGTTCTCGATCTGCTGTCCGAATGGTTCAGCGACTGGTTGCCGCCTTTCAATATCTTCGCCTGGTCGACGGACGGAAAAACATGGACCCAACCGAAAAGTGGAGATTTTACCAGTACGACCTTCGACGAGACGGTACTGGATCGGGTTTTAGAGGATTTCCCGGGGTTCGACGAAGAACAGTTCCGAAAGGCTTGTCCGGTCTGGTATCAAGTCTACAAACAGGTGCCGTTCGACAACGATATGCTCCTTGAAGCAGCTTTGATCCGAAAACTCTCGAATCAAGGTTCGCAGGCTACGACGCCTAAAGCGTTGGCTGCTCTGAAACTGCCGGAAATCGCTGCGCCGACTACGACGGCCAAACTGCTGAAACACTGCTTCGACTATCCGACCGATCTTCGAGAAGATTATCGACCGGCACCGACCGAAGTCCACATTCAAGAACTGACCGACCGCGGATTCTACGCCTTGGCGGCTTACTGTATCACACAAATGCTGGCCGAGCAACCGAACAATGCCGCATTAAAACAGCAAGCGGACAAGATCTATTCTCAAGTACGGAAAGTCGTTTCGACACAGAAGATCTACGGTCCCGGAGACGGAGGCGAATACGACGACGAAGATTATGACGACGAAGAATAAGAGCGGATTCTCCGCCGATTATCATGGCAACGCGGCCCGGAATATATATTCCGAGCCGCGCGCTTTACCCGGCTCCGGGCTGGCGCGATGCCGGATCGCGCATCGGGGGGACGTTATACAGCGTCGGCGGCAACGGGTACGGCTGGGCGTCTTCCGTTACGACGGGTACCAACGCCTACTACTTGGGCTTCAACTACGGCGGGATCAGCCCGAATAGCAACAGCAACCGTGCGCTCGGTCTTCAGTTGCGTTGCCTCCAGGAATAGGGAGAGGACGACACCCGGCTCCGGGCGTCCGCGGCAGCGGCGAAGGTGCGTTGTGGTCCGTCGGCAACTACGGGTACAGCTGGGCGTCGACGGCTGCGGGGGCCAATGCCCACTTCCTGAACTTCAGTTACGGCGGGATTGGCCCGAATAGCAGTGGCTACCGTGCGTACGGTCGTCAGTTGCGTTGCCTCCAGGAATAGGGAGAGGGGACGCTCGGCACTCCAACCGGGCTGTGTCTGCCTCAATAACGGCCTGCCGATTGCTTACCGACCGGGTTCAAAAGCGTCCCGGAGCCAGCGCGGGGCTTTCCGAGTCGCCGACAGCGGGAAGCCTTTGGGAGCGAGACTGCCAGTAAAACACCCGAAGGGTGCGCCACCGCATGGGGTGGCGGTGGCTCGCCCGCCCACAGGGCGGGATTTCCAATCCTCTGCACTTTTGCTTTGCCCGCGCGCCGGGCGATTCATTCGGATTCGCTACAAACCGCAATCGTAGATTGCGCGGATCGCCGCCACCCC
>JAIDFC010000010.1 GCA_029054535.1 Rikenella sp.
CTCGGATGATCGGAAACTACAGCGCGAATTTCCCGAAGACAGAAGAGACCTTCATGCGCGGATTGAACCCCGGGGATTCGTATACGGTCAACTGCGGCTGGATCAGCGGGCGGACGACCGTGCGGGAACGGTAATCCTTTAGTGCGGGGATGGGGGGATTGTAATTCGCGGGGGAGTGTTGTAATTATCGGGAGACAGGGGGAGGAGAGACGGGGCGCTTGTCGGTTTTTCCCTCCCTTTCTCCGTTTTTGCCTATGAAGAATCGATCGACGGTGCTTGCTGCAAAGTTTGCGGCAGGCACTCTTTTTCTGAGTGTCGTATCCCTGTTCGCCTCCTGCGGCGACCGGGAGCCCGAACCGACCATCAAAGACCCGGAAACCACGCCGACGATGGTGAGCCGAAACCGTCGGATCATCAACTCGACGGACGGCGAACGGCAGTACCGGATGGAGACCCCTCTGCTGGAGCGGTACGAGCTGGCGGCGGAACCTTTCATGGAGTTCCGCGAGGGGATCAAGGTCGAGACCTTCGACTCGGCGTTGCGGGTGGAGAGCGACCTGGTGGCCGACTACGCCCGACTGAACGAGAAAACCGAACTATGGGAGGCGCGCGGCCATGTCGTGGTCCACAACTATAAGGGGGAGAAGGGGGGGCGCACATTGATGACCGAGCGGCTCTATTGGGACCAGAAGCAGAAAAAGATTTATAGCGATACGACAGCTCGTGTGATCGAGGGTGGGAGTGTGCATGTCGGGCGGAACTTCGAGGCGGACGAGAATTTCGAAACGTGGAGCTTCCACAACACTTCGGGAAAGATCGAGGTCGAAGCGTCGACTTTGCGGGAGGAGGATTCGACCGCTTCGGAGTCGGCGTCTCGCACGGACTCGACGGCGGTGTTGCAGTCGGCGTCGGGGCAGTGATTGTTCTGGAAGGATTATAACGAAGCGCCGCCAGTTTTGTTGGGGCTTTGGTTTTTTGCTTCCGGAAGGCCCAAGCAATGCGTAGCATTGCAAGCCCAGCGGGGGGACGCACCGCGTCTTTTGTTGGGTTTCTTTCAGCCTTATGGGCGGCCGCGTGGCCCGAGCGCGTTCGACACGGTTTTCGAAGAGAGATCCGCGCGCGAGTGCTGGGTTAGGAAATCGTTGGAACAATGAGAATTGTTCCAACAAGATTTCCGCCAGCGCGCGGACAAAGAATGTTTTTTAGAACGGTATAACGATACGCAGTATCGCCCGCGCGCCGCGAGCGACGGACCCGTTGGGTGTTTTGTTGGGGTTTTCTTGGTCTAAGTCGATTCCCGCGCGCCGTGCCTAAGTAGCGAAATACGCCGTTTCAACGAAGAGTTGAAACGGATGGATTTCGCAGGCGCGCGGCCAAATCCGGTTTTGGTTGATTCGGGCTGAAGCCAGCGGAGGCGCAAGTGAACGGAGTGAACGTTGCGGCCCTCCGCCTGGGGGTGGCTTCGGCCCGTCATGGTGAGATCTCGAAAAATTGCGGGCGACGGTAGAACCTTTTTGAGCAAACCCAATTTCCGAGCGGCACCGTGTCGAACGCCCGGGAGCGGCCGCAATCTTTGACGCGTGAGCGGCCAAATTGCGGGCCTCCCGAGGGGAGGCGTTCGGCCCGCGCGCCTTGCAGGCGCGGTTGTTGAGTCCAGGTAAAAGGGGCGCTGCCAGCAAGAGAAGCAACGAGCACCGCCGAGTTGCGTCCCGCCGCTGGGAGAGGTCGTGGTTGGTTGCGAGATGTAGCTGTTTCGGTGTTAAAAGGGCCGTCGCCGGCGGAGGCTTGCCGAGCAAACTCCAGCTTTCGAGTGCCGAGCGGCACCGGCCCTCTGCCCGGGGTGGCGTCGGCTGCCATGGGGAGATCTTGGAGGAACGCGGTTGCTGGCCTCGTCGCCCAGCGACAAAGCCGCTCGGGAGATGGGCGACAGGCCGAACGAGGCGGAAAGCATGCTTCGTCCCAAGGCGCCCTTTCAGGCCGAAGGAAGCGAAAAGAGGTGGCTACGGTCCGTGCGCCGGAGCCTCCCGAGCAACCGGGCGTAACCCAACCTGACAAGGTTTTTCCCCCGCGAAACGCCGGGAGTACAGGCTTAAAAAAGTAAGAGGAATGTACGCGTCATGCGCGTGGACACCATACAGAACTGAATATTCGAGACATGTATCTACAGATAATCCTCGTTATCGTCATCGCGTTGTTGCTGTCGGCGTTTTTTTCCGGGATGGAGATCGCTTTTTTGTCGTCGAACAAGCTGCGGCTGGAGATCGAACGCAAACAGCATCCGACCTACGGGCGGATCGCCAGCCTCTTTTTGCGCGCTCCGGGGCAGTATATCTCGACCATCCTGGTCGGGAACAATATCGCGTTGGTGATCTACTCGATTTTCATGAGCCAGTTGTATGTGGCGATCGCCGGTCGGTCGAATTATGCCGTCGAGACCTTGATCTCGACCTTGGTGATTATCTTTACGGCCGAATTTCTGCCCAAAGCGGTGGTGAAGGCCAATCCGAATTTCTATTTGCGGATTTTCGCGGTTCCGCTTTGGGTGCTTTACGTCGTGTTTTATCCGTTGTCCCGGTTTGCGACGTTGCTTTCGACGTGGTTTCTTCGTCTGTTGGGGCATCGGGTGGCCGAGACCCCCTCTTTGGGTGGGTTCGACAAAGTGGATCTGGCGACCTTGGTCGAAGAGAGCGCCGCAGCGGGCAGCGGTGAAGAGGGGGATGCCGCCGAGCGTGAGGATAACGAACAGCGCGTGCGGCTGTTTCAGAATGCGTTGGATTTTTCGGAACAGCGCGTCCGGGAGTGTATGGTGCCGCGGACCGAAGTCGAGGCGATCGACGTGGAGGCCGGGGTGGACGATCTGCGTCGGATGTTCGTGAATACGGGCTATTCGCGGCTGCCGGTTTACGAGGGGACGATCGACAACGTGATCGGGTATGCTAATCTCAAATCGCTGTTCAACGATCCGACGACCATCCGAGACGTGTTGCAGGAGACGTTGTACGTTCCGGAGACGATGTCGCAGCAGAAGCTGCTCGGCGAGTTCACGCGGGATCATAAGTCGCTGGCCATCGTGATCGACGAGTTCGGGGGGACGGCCGGGATGGTAACGCTCGAGGATCTGCTGGAGCAGATCTTCGGCGAGATCGAAGACGAGCACGATGCCGATTATTTGGTCGAGAAGGAGGTCGCGCCGGGGGAATACGTGCTGGCGGGGCGGTTGGAGATCGATCACCTGAATGAAGCCTACGGGCTGGGGATTCCGGAGTCGGATCGGTACGATACGCTGGCCGGGTATATCCTCGATCAGAGCGAAGACCTGCCGGGGGCGGGCGATGTGATCCGGGTCGACGGGTTGAAGATCAAAGTGTTGCGGGCTGGAAGGGCGCGGATCGAACTGCTGCAGGTCGTCAAAACAGACCCCGAACGGTAGACTCTGATTCGCGAGGCTTCGTCATGTCGAAAAAAAACAGTACATTTGCCCCATTGACGCTTTGCGTGGAGGGCGCGGGCGACGGTCGGATCCGGGCTTTGTCCGGGCGTCCGACTCCGAACGGGATAATAAAAGAAAGCAGAAAATAAAGCATGGTAACTCTCAACACACTCAGAAACAAAGGCGGCGTGCTGCTGGCGATCGTGATCGGCCTGGCGTTGCTGGCTTTCGTGCTCGGGGACATGATCACCTCGGGGAACACCTTGATGAACAGTTCGAAGATGAACGTCGGGACGATCGACGGCGAAAAGGTCTCGACGCAGGAGTACGCCCAGGCGATCGACGAACTGACCGAAGTGCAGCGCATCACCACCGGACGCGAAGGAACCACCGAAGAGCAGAGCGAAATGATTCGGATGCAGGCTTGGGACCTCATGATTCGGAACAAAGCCCTCAAACCGGCTTTGACCGAAGTGGGGCTGACCGTGTCGGAAGACGAGATGGTGGACTTGATTAGCGGGGCGGAACCGTCGCCGATCATCGTCCAGATGTTCGGCGATCCGCAGACCGGACGATTCGAACCGGCCATGCTGCGGCAGTTCGTAGCCGGGGTCGAACAGGACCAGACCGGACGGATGCAGATGTTCTGGAATTACTTGCAGGGGGAAGTCGGGGACCAGAGTTTGTTCTATAAGTTCCAGAACTTGATCGGGAAAGCGGCCTATGTTACGGCTTTCGAGGCGGAACAGATGGCCGCGATCGAAGGGAAGACTTATGCGGTGAACTATCTGGTGAGTCGGTACGACGCTGTGGCCGATAGTACGGTCCGGGTGTCGGAGGCCGATTTGAGAAAATACTACGACTCGCACAAAGGGATGTTTCGGCAAGATGAGTTGCGGGATATCGAATACGTAACGTTCGAGGCGCTGCCGTCGGCCGAAGATTATGCCGCGGCGGAAAAGACCGTGCGCCAATTGGCGGCGGATTTGGCGGCGACGAAGAATGTGCAGCAGTTCGTGTCGATGAACTCGCAGAGTACGTCTGACGCGCGGTATTACAAACCGGGCGAGATTACGGGCGAACTGGGGGCTTTCGCTTTCGGTCGGCCGGGGATGGACTCGGTCTACGGGCCGGTGCTGAACGGCGACCAGTGGACCATGGCACGGATTTCCGACGTGCGGGTGATGCCGGATAGCGTGCGGCTGAGCAACATCGTGGTGCCGGGAGATCGGAAAGCCTTGGCGGACAGCTTGGCGGACGCTTTGCAGTGCGGCGGGGACTTTGCGGCGGCTGCGCGGGAGTTCTCGGCCGATATGGAGAGCGGGGCGTTGGGCGGAGACCTCGGCATGATGGATCCGCAGACCTTGGCGCCGCAGTTCGCCGATGCGATCAAGGGGGCGACGGCGGGGAGCGTGAAGACCGTTACGACGCCGGACGCGATTTTCATTTTGAAAGTTACAGCTACGAAAGGCGAATCGGAAAAGGTACAGCTCGGGGTGATTAATTACACGGTGGAAGCGAGCGAGCTGACGCGGAATCAGGTGTACGGCGAGGCGAATAAGTTTGCGACGGCGGCGCTGGCTTCGGCCGGCGGCTTCGAACGGGCGGTGAACGAAGGGGCGCTGGCCAAGCGGGTGGCGACCGTGCAGCCGAACGACCGGACGGTCGGCGGGATGCAACAATCGCGCGAACTGGCGCGGTGGGCTTTCAACGGAGAGCTGGGCGACGTGTCGGAAGTCAACGAGTTTGGGAATAATTTCGTGGTGGCCATGATTACCGGCGTGCGGGAACAGGGCATCGCGCCGTTCGAACAGGTGAAAGGCGACTTGCGGACGTTGGTCGTGCGGGAGAAGAAAGGCGAGATGCTGGCGCAACGGATGACGGGAGCTGCGTCGGTGGCGGCCTTGGCGGAGACGCTGGGGACGGAGGTGCTGAGCAGCGATGACGTGAATTTCCAGGGATTCATGGCTCCGGAAGTCGGATTCGATCCGGCCTTCACCGGCGGGGTGTCGGGGATCGGCAAGACAGGCGTAGTATCGCGACCGATCGTCGGACGGATCGGGGTGTATGCGGCGGAGGTTACGGAGCTTCGGGACGAACCGGTCGACGTGGCGGTCGAAAAGGCCCGGCTGACGGCGGAGGCGCAGCAGAGTACGTTTATGTCGGTCTACCAGGCGTTCCTGGAGATGAGCGACATTCGGGATACCAGATATCGGTTCTATTAATATTGGTATAGAACGCGTATGACGTTTCGGGGCGCGTGGTTCTCTCGGCAAACAATCGTGCCGAGAGAACCACGCGCCTGCTTTTTTCGCCCTCCGGCGGCAGAACCCGAAGCGAGGCGGTTCGCAACCGACCGAAAAATGCGTATATTTGTCTGAAACGAGGGGTGTGCTCGGGGGGGAGTCGCTAGCAAAAAAAAACGCTCACAAAAAACGAATCGAATGAAACTCCGCGCTTTGCCGCTCTATGTGAAAATCCTGCTCGGAATGGCTCTGGGGATTCTGCTCGGCGCTCTTTCGATCCGCGGCGGATTCGCCGACGCGATCGACCGATGGGTCCGGCCGTTCGGCGAAATCTTCATGCGACTGCTCAAATTCATCGCCGTTCCGCTGGTGATGATCTCGCTCGTCAAGGGGGTCGGGAGCTTGAGCGACGTGGCGTTGCTGTCGCGGATCGGGCTGCGGACGATCGGGATTTATGTCTGTACGACCGTCCTGGCGGTGGTCGTGGGGCTTGGGCTGGTCGAGGCGATCGGTCCCGGGCGGATGGTCGGGGCGGAGAGTGCGGCGGCGATGCAGGCGAGTTACCGCGCGACCGTCGCCGAACGAGCCGTACAGGCCGAGGCGATCGAGGATACGCCGCCGTTGCAGTTTCTGGTCGACCTCTTTCCGGACAACCTGGTCGGCGCGATGGGGAATAACGGCGGGATGTTGCAGGTGATCGTGATCGCTGTGCTGATCGGCGTCGCGGTGCTGCTGGTCGGGAAAGAGAAAACGGCCCCTTTCATGCGGCTCGTCGACTCGCTCGACGCGGTGGTCCTCAAACTGATCGACATCGTCATGCGGTATGCGCCGATCGGCGTATTGGCCTTGATGGCGGGCATGATGGCCGACACGGCCGGAAACTTCGAACTCTTGGGGGCGTTGGGAATGTATGTGCTGACGGTGGCGGCGGGGTTGCTCGCGATGATCTTTTTGGTCTATCCGCTGTTGCTGCGCTTTTTTTCGAAGGTTCCGGTGGGGAAGTTTCTCCGGACGATGTCGCCGGTGCAGCTGCTGGCTTTCACGACCAGCTCCAGCGCGGCGACGCTGCCGCTCAACATGGAGACGGTCGAACGGCGGCTGGGCGTTTCGCAACGCGTTACGTCGTTCGTGCTGCCGATGGGGATGACGATCAACATGGACGGTACGAGTCTCTACCAGGCGGTGGCGGCGGTCTTTATCGCACAGGTGTTGGGGATCGAGCTGACGGCTCTGCAGCTGCTGACGATCGTGGCGACCACGACGCTCTCGTCCATCGGGACGCCCGGGGTGCCGGGTGGGGCGATCGTCATCTTGATGATGGTCCTCTCGTCCGTGGGGCTGCCGCCCGAAGGACTGGCCTTGATCCTCGGGCTCGACCGGCCGCTCGACATGCTCCGGACGGTCGTCAACGTTACCGGAGACGCCACGGTCGCTTCGATTGTGGATGCGCAGACGACATTGTCGGAATAAATCGAACGGTTCTTCTTGTCGATTGATCGTAGCGAAACGGCCTCCGCCTGCCGGGGGCTGCGGGCCGAGCGACCGGAGGTCGCGGTTTTATGGGTAAACGCGTTTCATCAACTTGCAACCCGACGTCAAGTCAACAAAGGCCAAACTATTGAAAAACCGTTCTTTTTCGCCAAAAGAACAATATACCAAAGCCGATCTATAATTAATAAGAATAGTATGGAGAAGCGGGTTTCGATCAAGGAGTGGGACGAGCAGGACCGGCCGCGGGAAAAGTTGATGAGTCGAGGGGCGTCGGCGTTGAGCGATGCGGAGTTACTGGGAGTGTTGATCGGTTCGGGGACCGTCGAATGTTCGGCCGTCGAGATCGGGGAGCAGTTGCTGGCATCGGTCGGAGGGAACCTCGTGGAGCTGGGGCGGAAGAGTCTGGCTGAGTTTCAGGCTTTTGCCGGGATCGGGCTGGCCAGAGGGGTGAGCATCGTGGCAGCCTTGGAGCTCGGGCGGAGAAGGCGGGCGGCGGAACTCCCCAATCCGGACTATATTTCGGGGAGCGTGGACATCGTGTCGATCTTTCGACCGCTCTTGTCCGACTTGCCGCACGAAGAGGTCTGGGCGATCCTGCTCTCGCGGTCGAAGCGGATCATCGAGCGTTTCCGGGTCAGCCAGGGCGGACTCGACGGGGCGGTGATCGATCCGAGGATCGTCATCCGTCGGGCGCTGGATCGAAACGCCGTAGGGATCGTACTGGTACACAACCACCCCTCGGGCGGGGTCGCTCCCAGCGAACAAGACATCCTGAACACCAATAAAATACAACTGGCCGCGACGTATTTCGACATGCGTCTTCTCGACCACGTCATTATCGCCGATGCCGAATCGTTCAGCTTCGCGGAACAAGGTTTGCTTTAACACGTGCTGTTATTCTAATATTTCGTTCTTTAGCTACGTTCTGGAACTGTTCTCTTTGTGAACAAAGAGAACCAGAAAAACTTTCGGGAATGCTAACGCATTCCATGGGCTG
>JAIDFC010000100.1 GCA_029054535.1 Rikenella sp.
GCGCTGGCTCCGGCCTGTTTCTATGCGAAGAAAACCGCGCCCAAAGGGCGCGCGGTCCGGCGCCTATCCCCGCGGCGGACCGATGCCGCTCGGCACGCGAAAACTGGAGTTTGCTCTGCAAGCCACTGCTGGCGGCGACCCAAGCTCAATCCGTATTTGTCCGCGCGCCTCGGAATCAGATCTCCCTCATCCGGCAAAGCTCCGCCTCGCACGCCTCCATCTCGCGGTAGAAAGCCTCGCCGAAACGCCTCACAATCGGTTCCCGCAACGTTTTATAGAGCGGTTCGCCCTTCGTCCGCCCCAACAGTTCCGCCGCCCGGCAGACCTCCCAGCGATGGTACTGCAACCCCGTCATGCCGTTCGAGAGCCTCACCAGCCGGATCGGATAAAGGTGGCACGAGATCGGTTTTCGGAACGCCGTCCGCCCCTCCTTCCAGGCCTTTTCGACAGCGCACCACGTAACCCCGTTTTCGCGGATGGCATAAGCGCACTCAGCCCCCTCGACCAACGGCGTCGTCAGGTCGCCCTCCTCGTCGACCACCGCCGCGCCCTGCTCCTCGACCGCCCGCCGCCCTTGCGGCGTCATGTACGGCGCGTAGTGTTCCCACTCGTTTTCCAGGAGCGCGATCTCCTCCTCGTCGAGCGGCGCACCCGCGTTTCCCTCCACGCAACACTCCCCTCGGCAAGCCCCCAGATCGCACGCGAAACGGGCGGTGAAAAGATCGAGGCTGATGATTTTGTCGTCTATCTGTATCATGATCTTCCGATTCTTTCGGTTGGTCCGGTCAAAGATACGATTTTCTTCTTGCCTCTGAGAAACGGATTGGATACCTTTGTGAGAAACGAAATCCGAATCATCAACTTCATTGAGGCATGTCGTTGAATCTGACCGAAGAACAAATCACCCAACTGGCTCCGGACGCCTCGTCCGTCAAGGCGGGCAAGGGACTCGCCTCGCCGATCAAGTGGGTTTTGCGGGAGTACGGCGACCGAGCCGTCTGGGGCCACTGCCAGGGGAGCGGCAAGAACCCCTATCAGACGGTGGTCGACACGCGGAATCTCGCCTTCCGGTGTTCGTGTCCGAGCCGGAAATTTCCGTGCAAACATGGATTGGGACTCCTTTATTTATATGCGGCCCGACAGGAGGAGTTCCGGCAGGCCGAGGAGCCGGATTGGGTAGCCGCGTGGCTCGCCAAGCGGGACGAGAACGCCGAAAAGAAAGAGCAGAAAGCCAAGACCGCCGCCCCGGTGGACGAAGCCGCCCAGGCCCGACGACAGGCCCAGCGGCACGAGAAAGTGTCGCGGGGGATCGACGACCTGCAGATGTGGATGAAAGACCTGCTTCGGAACGGCCTGCTTCAGGTGCCGGAACGGGCCGGAGCGTTGTTCGGCGGGATGGCGCGCCGGATGGTGGACGCACAGGCGCCGGGGCTGGCAGCCCGATTGCGAGGGATGGCGGAGATCGATTTTTTCGACGACTCGTGGAAGTACCTCCTGACCGACCGGCTCGGCAAGTTGTGGCTGCTCACCGAAGCGTACCGACACATCGAGCGGCAACCGGAGGCTTGGCAGTGCGAGATTCGTACGCAGGTCGGGTACCCGCAGGCCAAAGAACAGGTCCTCGGGGGCGAGGGGGTGGCCGACCGGTGGATGGTGCTGCATAAAAGGAGCCGGAAAGTCGACGGGCTGAACTCCGACACCTACTGGTTATACGGCGAGCGCAGCGGACGGTTCGCGCTGTACCTCGATTTTATGGCGCCGGGCAAAGTCTCGGAAACGAGCCTCGTGCCGGGAGGATACTACGACGGGGAGCTCTGTTTCTACAACGGCGTGGGAAGGCGACGGGCCTTGTTCCGGAGCATCGAACCCGCGTCCGAGGGGTTCGTTCCGGGCGGAAACGCGAATTTGGACGAAGCCGTGGCTCGGTATCGCGAGGCGTTGCAGGAGAATCCGTTCACAGAAGAGCTGCCTACGATCGTCGCAGGGGTGCGGCTGGTCGAAGCCGACGGACGATCCCACATCGAAGACGCGAATGGCAAGCGGATACCGATCGAGGTGCGGGACGAAGTGCGATTCGCGACGTGGGCCGTTAGCGGCGGGCGGCCGTTCACGGCTTTTCTGCTGGCCGCCGAAACGGCCTGGGAACTCGTTTCGATCTGGTATCCGACCGACCATTCCGATTATTATTTCTGGAGAGATGAACGCGACTGACCCTATCATCCAGGCCGCTCTGTTGGGGACAGCGGCCAAAGAGTTCGTGCCGGAGAACCTGCCGGCTTTTCTGAGCGAGGCTTTTCGGCCGATTCGCGAGACGGCCGGGGATGCCGAAGAGGCGCTCTACCGGATGGCCGCGTTGACTTTCGCGAGCCAACGGGCCGGGCTCCAGACGGAGGAGAGAGGCGCGACCCCTGCGCCGATCGACGAGGCGCAGGAAGAGGAACGTCCTTATTTTTCCCGCGAACTGGCGAACAAGCTCGAAATTCTGTGCACCGATCGGGAACAAGAGCTGCTCCTGTACGCCTATCGGCGGGCAGCGGAGGACAAGAGCGAACGGCTTATTCCGCCGTTGTACTTGCCGGGGTTGATCGCCCACGCTTTCGACCGCAACCTGCCCGTCAAGTACCGAGGGAGGGAACGGGAGCTGTTCGGGCGGCTGGCCGGTCGACGCGGGGTGTGGCTGCTGCGACGGATGGGAATCGACGCTTCGGAAGCGGCCGAAGACGAGAAAGAGGCGTGGGAGACCGCCTCGCACGAAGCGCGGAAACGGATCCTGCATCGGATGCGGGCGGAACGGCCGGCGGAGGGACTCGCTTTGTTGCAGGGCGAGCTGAAGAGCGAATCGGCCGCCCATCGCGAGGAGTTGATCCGGGAGCTCAAGACCGGATTGAGCCTGGCCGACGAACCGTTCCTGACGACGATCGCCGACAAAGACCGCGGACAGGCCGTTCGACAGGTGGCCCGCGAGCTGTTGTTCCGACTGCCCGGGGGAGGGTTGGTCGGAGAGTATGCCGACCTGCTGCGCGGGAAGATTCGCTACAACCGGCTCACCGGCTGGTCTTACGATCCGGCGGCGTATACGCCGCGAATGAAAGAGCTGGGGTTGGAAGAGCTGAGTCCGAACAAGAAAGAGAAAGACGCCGCGTTTCTGTTGCGGCAGCTCGCTGAACGGATGCCGCTCGGTTTTTGGGCCGAGCTGTTCGGATGCGAGGCCGAGGAGGCGGCGGAGCGGCTGGCGCGGAAGCCGCCGTTCGGCACGTTTTTCGACCTCGCGAAACCGATCCTGAACTTCGAGGATCGCGCGTGGGCGTACCATACGCTCCGGGCGAATCCGACGGGGGACCATGTGTTCGACCTGCTGGGGCTGTTGAGCCCGGAGCAGCGCGAAGAGATCGACCTCCGGGCGGACGATCAGACGACGGGGGTGCGACTGACGAACTCGGACTGGCTTTGGGAAGACGATCGGCCGTGGGGTCCGAAATTTTCGGCCCGAATCGTAAACCGATTGATCCGAGAAGACCGGTACTGCTACGACCCGACCGTCAAACGGCTGGCCGTTCTGCTGGATCGGTCGGTTCTTCCGCTGCTCGACCGGCCGCTCGCCGACGAAAAAACCGACAACGCAGTCGCCTGGTTCTGCCAGACCCTGAAAGACAACCTGCAGACGCGCGACGAGGTCGACCGTCTGATCGAAAACGCATAAAAAAATCAACGAGACACACTGTTTTATATCATGGACTTACTGAGACAACACGCCGAACAACAATTCGCCGAAGAGCTCCACGAACTGAAAAAGAACGAGACCCATCCCGTGCCGGAGAACTGGGAACTGTCGCCGCAATCGGTCGTTCTGTACCTGATGGGGGGCAAGCTCGCGAACGGTTTCGAGGTTTCGCCCAAGTACATCGGGAACCGGCGTTTGATGGAGATCGCCGTGGCGACGCTGGTAACCGACCGGGCCTTGCTGCTCTACGGGCTTCCGGGGACGGCCAAGAGCTGGGTGAGCGAACACATGGCCGCCGCGATCTCCGGCAACTCGACCCTGATCGTGCAGGGGACCGCCGGGACCGGCGAGGAGGCGATACGATACGGGTGGAACTATGCCCGTCTGCTGGCCGAGGGGCCGAGCGAAGGGGCGTTGGTGCAGACCCCGGTGATGAAAGCCATGCAGGAGGGACGGATCGCCCGGATCGAAGAGCTGACCCGCATCGGATCGGATGTGCAGGACACGTTAATTACGATCCTGTCGGAAAAGACCCTCCCGATTCCGGAGTTGAACCGAGAGGTCCAGGCCGTCCGGGGTTTCAACCTGATCGCCACGGCCAATAATCGCGACAAGGGGGTCAACGACCTGTCGAGCGCGCTCAAGCGGCGGTTCAACACCGTGATCCTGCCGCTGCCGGACCGTATCGAGGAGGAGGTCGACATCGTGCGTCGCCGCGTGGAGAGCTTCGGTCAAGTCATGCAGCTGCCCGCCGAGCGACCGGCCCTGGAGGAGATCCGCCGCGTGGTAACGATCTTCCGCGAGCTGCGCCAGGGGGTGAGCCAGGACGGAAAAACGAAGCTGAAGAGTCCGAGCGGCACGCTGAGCACGGCCGAAGCGATCTCGGTGGTGAACAACGGGTTGGCGATGGCCGGTTACTTCGGCGACGGAGCGTTGCATGCCGAAGACCTCGTGTCGGGGATCCTCGGCGCGGTGGTCAAGGACCCGGTGCAAGACAAAATCGTCTGGCAGGAGTACATGGAGACCGTCGTCAAACAACGCGACGGATGGAAAGACATCTATCGGGCGGCGAGAGAGCTGTTGTAGCCTCCCCCCCCAGCGGACCGAGACACAAGAACATCGAAGCATGGCGATTCATTTATTAGGCATCAGACACCACGGACCGGGATCGTGTCGGAGCGTGGAACGCTACCTGCGGGAGCTGGAGCCGGACCTCATTCTGTTGGAAGGTCCGGTCGAGGCGGAGGCCCTGATTCCGCATGTCGCGGAGCCGGGGATGGAGCCTCCGGCGGCCTTGCTCGCTTATCGACCCGACGAGCCTCGACAGGCTGTTTTCTATCCGTTCGCCGAGTTCTCGCCCGAGTGGCAGACCTTGCGGTACGGGATCGACCAAGGTGTTCCGGTGCGTTTTTTCGACCTGCCGTTGACCCACTCGATGGCGCTCGACCGGGACGAAGATGAGAAAGAGGCAGCTACCGCCGCCGAAGAAACGACTGAAGCGGAGGAAATAATAGAAAGGGGCGGCGACCCGTTCGACGCGCTGGCCGAGATCGCCGGGTATCCGGACGGGGAGAGCTGGTGGGATGCCACCGTCGAACGCAGGCAGGACAACGCCGGCATTTTCGAGGCCGTACAAGAGGCCGTTACCGCCTTGCGGGCGGAACGGCCTCGGCCGGAGTCGCTGCGGACCCGGTTGCGCGAGGCGTGGATGCGGCGGACGGTGCGCGCGGCACAGAAAGAGGGATTCGAACGCATTGCGGTGGTTTGCGGCGCTTGGCACGTGCCGGCGCTGGCCGAGATGCCGACGGCGAAGGAGGACAACGAACTGTTGAAAGGGCTGCCGAAGGTGAAGGTCGAGTGTACGTGGATCCCGTGGACCTACGACCGTTTGACCCTCCGCAGCGGCTACGGCGCCGGGATCGCATCGCCGGGGTGGTACGACCACCTGTGGCGACGGTCGGAGGACGACGGCACGCTGTGGGTCAGCCGAATCGCCGCCCTGTTCCGCGCGAAAGGGATGGACATCTCGGTGGCGCACGTGATCGAGACGGTCCGGCTGGCGCAGACGGCGGCGGCGTTGCGGAATCGGCCCGCACCGTCGCTCGCGGAGTTCAACGAAGCGATCACCGCCGTGATGGGGTTCGGCGACGAGATCCTGTTACAGATCATCAAAGAGGAGCTATTGATCTCCGACCGGCTGGGCCGCGTGCCGGACACGGTGCCGAAAGTCCCGCTGCTGATCGACGTCGAAAAGACCCAGAAACGGCTTCGGATTCCATTCACGGCCGAGATCAAAGAGCTGGCCCTCGACCTCCGCAACCCGAACGACCTGGAACGGAGCGTCTTTTTCCACCGTCTTCATCTGCTCGGCATCGACTGGGCCCGTCCGGCAGGCGAAGGCGACGGCCGGGGGACGTTCCGCGAGCGGTGGAGCCTCTACCACAAGCCGGAACAGATCCTTCAGATCATCGAGACCGCCATTTGGGGCAATACGGTGAAAGAGGCCGCGAAGAACTACCTCTTGCGGGAGACTTCCCGCATCGACCGGGTTCCCGAACTGACCGGCCTGTTGACCCGCGCCATTCCGGCCGACCTGCCGGAACTGGTGGAGGCGATGACCGCCCAACTGGATCGGCTGTCGGCCACCTCGACCGATTTATCGGAACTGATGGAAGCGGTACCGGATCTGGCCGAGATCGTCCGCTACGGCAGCGTGCGGAAACTCGACTTTTCGCGGATGGGCGATATGCTCCGGGCGATGGTGGCCCGGATTTGGGCCGGCGGGACGCTGGTCTGCATCAACATCGACGAAGAGGCCGCGGCCCATATGCTGGATCGCATTCTGGCGACCGACTACGCCCTCTCGACCTTGAACGACCCGGAACTGAACCGGATGTGGATCGAATTTCTGGGGCGCGTGCGGACGGCGGCCAATGTCCACCCGCTCTTGACGGGATACGCCACCCGGCAGCTGAACGACCAGGGCGAGATCCCGCCGGAAGAGATGCACGGGACCTTGCGGTACTACACCTCGGCAGGGAACGCACCGGCCGACATCGCCTATTGGTTCGAGGGTTTTCTACACGCCTCGGGGTCGATCCTGCTGCTCGACGACGACCTGTGGAACTTGGTGAACGACTGGATATGCACACAGGATCGGGAGGTTTTTCTGGAACTGCTGCCGATCCTCAAACGCACGTTCAGCGAGTTCAGCCCGGTCGAACGGCGTAAATTAGGCGAAAAAGCCAAAGCGTACGATCCGGCGGGCGGAGGTTTCCGGAGGAGCGGCCCGACGGCGGTCGAATCGCTCGACGAGAGCGAAGCGGCCAAAGCGATACCGGTGGTATTCGGATTATTAGGTATCGAAACGAACGAATCATAACGAAACACAAACGAGGAGGCCATGGAAGAAGAATCTCTGAAGAGGTGGCGTCTGATCCTGGGAGGAAATGAAGCGGACGGCACGGGAGCAACGTTGAACGCCGAAGAGCTGCGCATCGACCGGACACTGGAAGCCCTGTACGACAGCGATCGAGCGGGCGGGTTGGGTTCGTCGGCGCCGAAGGTGAGCCGGTGGCTGGGCGACATCCGGGAGTTTTTCCCGCAGACCGTCGTACAGGTGATGCAGCGAGACGCCGTCAAGCGACTGAATCTCACCTCGCTACTGACCGAACGGGAGATGCTCGAGACGGTCGTTCCGGACGTCCACCTGGTAGCCACCTTGATGTCGCTGAGCCGCGTCATCCCGGAGAAAAACAAGGAGACGGCCCGGCAGGTGGTACGTCAGGTGGTCGACGAACTGTTGCGGAAGCTCTCCGCGCCGACCCAACAGGCCGTAACCGGAGCCCTCAACCGATCGGCCCGGAAACGGAATCCGCGCTACAACGAGATCGACTGGAAAACCACCATCGCCCGAAACCTCAAAAACTACCAGCCGGACTACAAAACCATCATTCCGGAGGTACGAATCGGCTACGGACGCAAACAGAAGGCTCTGAAAGAGATCGTCCTGTGCCTGGACCAGAGCGGCTCGATGGGGAGTTCGGTGGTCTACTCCGGGATTTTCGGGTCGGTGCTGGCCTCGATCCCGGCGGTGCGGACCCGGATGGTGGTCTTCGACACCGAGGTCGCCGACCTGACCGACGACCTGCAAGATCCGGTCGATCTGCTCTTCGGGGTCCAGCTCGGGGGCGGGACGGACATCGCCCGCGCCCTGACCTACTGCCAGGGGGTAATCTCCCGGCCCCAGGACACGGTTCTGGTACTGGTTACAGACCTCTACGAAGGGGGCGACGACAAGGCGATGCGCAAAAAATGCGCCGCACTGGTCGAAAGCGGCGTTCAACTCATCGTCCTGCTGGCCTTGAACGACGACGGCGCACCGGCATACGACAAGCGAAACGCCGAGTTCTTGGCCGGCATCGGCGCTCCGGCTTTCGCCTGCACGCCGGACAAGTTTCCGGACCTGATGGCCGCGGCTCTCGGCAGGCAGGACATCGGGCTATGGATCTCGCAAAACATCCAATCGTAGGTTCCCGGGAGATTCACTATCTTTGCCTCCGCACTCATCACAAAAACAAGAAATCTTATGTTGCAACGCATACAAACCGTCCACCTGCTGGTTGTCGTGGGGCTGTTGACGACGATGTTATTTTCGACCTTCGCCACCATCCGGATCGCTCCGGCCATGCCGGCGGGAACCTACGAATCGGTGGGGACCGACAGCACCCTCACCCGCGTCATCGTACCGGAGGCGGGGACCGAAGAGGAGATCGTATTCGACCTGTGGAGCATCCGGATGAACGGTGCACCAGCTGTTTCGACGCTATACATGTCGATTCTGGTCTGCCTGACGCTGGCAGTGGCGTTCGTAACGATCTTTCTCTATCGGAACCGATGGCTTCAGGTGCGGCTCTGTCTCGCCCTGGCGGTCATGTTGCTGGGGATCGAGGCGTTCATCATCCTCTACATCTACAAGCTCCGCGATGCGCTCGACACGTGGTCCCGGACCTATGCCGTCGACTACTCCATCACGGACCTCTTCCCGATCGTCGCACTGCTCTTCGTCTACTTCGCCTACCGGGGGATCTCGAAGGACATCGCACTCATCAAATCGCTCGACCGGATCCGGTAAAAATCGGCTGAACCGCCCGGCTCCGGGCCATCCGCGACAGCGGATGGCGCGGCGACGATGCCGGAGGTATGTTGTATTACGTTGGCCACTACGGGTTCAGTTGGTCGTCGTCCTTCACGGACTGCAATGCCTACCGCTTGTACTTCAATGCCGGTACGGTTGACCCGAATATTTACGGTGGTCGTGCGGACGGTTTTCAGCTGCGTTGCCTCCAGGAATAGGGGGCCGCTGGGCACTCGAAAACTGGACTTTGCTCTGCAAACCACCGCTGGCGGAAATCCGAGACCACTGAAAAATCCGCCGCAGGCGGCTGCCCACCATGATCTCCCCATGACGGGCCGAAGCCACCCCGGGCGGAGGCCTGCAACACTCGCTGCGCTCATGTGCGTCTCCGCTGGCTTCGGCCCTTTTACATATACTCAAC
>JAIDFC010000101.1 GCA_029054535.1 Rikenella sp.
AAGACGGCATACGATAGCCTGAGATGTCTCGTGGGCTCGGAGATGTGTATATGAGACTGGTGGGTGCGCGGGCCAGCCGCTCCCCCTCGGCTGGCGCCGCAACTTGATGGTGCTCGTTGCGACTCTGCCGAGCGGCTGACCCAACACCTTTGCAAAATTCACAGCAGCCGTCGCCCGTGGGAATCCCCCGAGATCTCCCCATGACGGACCGAAGCCACCCCCGGCGGAGGGCCGCAACGTTCACTTCAGTTCACTTGCGTCTCCGCTGGCTTCGGCCCGGAGGTAGTTGCAAAACAGTCTTTGCGCGTCGCCCGCGGGAATTTCATCTCGATTTTGCTCCCGCAAAACGAGCGAAATTCCCCTTTACGGCGGGCGGGCGACGGGAAACCGTGTCCGACTGGCCTCGGGCCGGCCGGGCCCCGCGTGCCCGCGGTGGGCAACTGGCTGCCGTAGTCAAGAGCACTTCGCAAGAACCCAACAAAACCCGCTGGGCGGGCGATGCTACGTATCGCTTTACTGTTCTAAAAACATCCTTTGGCCGCACGCCTGCGAAATCCATCCGTTTCAACTACCCGTTGAAACGGCGATTTCGCTCTTTAGGCGACGCGCGCGGAGGCATATCTAACCTAATAACAGCCGCAGAAATCCCCCGCGCTAAAACCTCAACAACTACCGCATCAAGAACGAAAAACGGCCGATATTCTTCAGCGCGATCCCCGTCCCCCTGGCCACCGCCCGCAACGGGTCTTCCGACACGTGGAACTTAATCCGCGTCTTTTGGAACAGCCGTTTGTCCAACCCCCGCAACAAAGCGCCACCGCCCGCCAGGTAAATCCCGTTCTTCACGATGTCCGAATAAAGCTCCGGCGGAATCTTCTCGAGCACCTTCATAATCGCCGCATCGACCTTCATCAGCGACTTGTCCAGCGCATGCGCCACCTCCTTGTACGAAACCGGTATCTCCAACGGCAGCGACGTAATGATGTTCGGCCCCTGGACCGTATAATCGACCGGCGGATTGTCCAGGTTGTCGATCGCCGCACCCACCGCGATCTTGATCTCCTCGGCCGTCCGTTCCCCGATCTTGATATTATGCTGCTGCCGCATGTAGGTCTGGATGTCCTCCGTAAAAACGTCCCCCGCCACGTTGATCGACTCGTTGCAGACGATCCCCCCCAGCGAGATCACCGCCACTTCGGCCGTCCCCCCGCCGATATCCACCACCATATGCCCCTCCGGCGCCTCCACGTCGAGCCCCATCCCCAGCGCGGCCGCCATCGGTTCGTAGATCATGTAAACCTCTCGCCCTCCGGCATGTTCCGCCGAGTCGCGAACCGCACGGATCTCGACGTTCGTCGACCCGCTCGGTATGCAGATCACCATCCGAAGCGACGGGCTGAACATCTTGCCGCGCGATTTGATCATCTTGATCATCCCGCGGATCATCAACTCGGCGGCCGTAAAGTCGGCGATCACCCCGTCCCGCAACGGACGGATCGTCTGAATATCCTGGTGCGTCTTCCCGTGCATCTGCCGCGCCTGGTTCCCGATGGCTACCAGCCGGTTGGCATGCCGGTCGACCGCCACGATCGACGGCTCGTCCACCACGATCTTGTCATTATAAATGATGATCGTGTTGGCCGTCCCGAGGTCCATAGCCAGCTCCTGGGTAAGAAATGAAAAGAGTCCCATCTGTCAGTAAGTGTGTGAGTCTCAAGGTCTGAGATTAGTGTTTGAAGTGCCGTAACCCGGTAAAGACCATCGCCATCCCGTTGGCATTGCAGTAGTCGATCGAGTCCTGGTCGCGCACCGAACCGCCCGGTTGGACGATCGTGTCGATCCCCTCCTGATGAGCGATTTCGGCACAGTCCGCGAACGGGAAGAAAGCGTCCGAAGCCAAGACCGCCCCCCGCAGATCGAATCCGAACGACTTCGCCTTGGCAATCGCCTGCCTCAGCGAGTCCACCCGCGAAGTCTGTCCGATCCCGCTCGCCAAAAGCATCCCCCCTTTGGCCAGCACAATGGCGTTCGATTTCGAGTGTTTCACGATCTTATTCGCAAAGATCAAGTCCGCGCGTTCCGCATCCGTAATCCCTTTGTCCGTAACCTGCCGCATATCGGAATCCTGCCCCCCGACTTTCGAGTCCCGCTCCTGCACGGCCACCCCGCCGAGCAGCGACCGGAACTGCAGGCTCGAAGCCCCCGACGCAGCCGCATCGGAATCCTTGATTTTCAAAATAATGCGATTTTTCTTGGTCTCCAAAATCGCCAGCGCGTCGTCGTCATACCCCGGCGCCATAATCACCTCGAAAAAGATCTCGTTGATCTTCTCCGCCGTCGCACGGTCCACGGTTTTATTGGTAATCAGCACCCCGCCGAACGCCGACACCGGATCCCCCGCCAGCGCATCGCTCCAAGCCTCCACCAAAGTCGGCCGTACCGCCACCCCGCAGGCATTGTTATGCTTCATAATGACGAACGCCGGCTGCGCCTCCGCCCCGGTTCCGAACTCGCCGATCAGGTTCACCGCGGCGTCCATGTCGAGCATATTATTATAGGAGATCTCCTTCCCGTGCAGCTGCTCGAACCGCGCAGACAAATCTCCGTAAAAAGTCGCCGCCTGGTGCGGATTCTCGCCATACCGAAGAGGCGTCGCCCGCTGCTCCGTAAAGCTCTGCTTGAATGCAGGAATCCCCTCCTGACGATTAAAATAGTTGAAAATCGCCGTATCATAGTGCGAGCTCACATTAAAAGCCTCGGCCGCCAAATGTCGCCGCTGCTCCAACGTCGTACACCCGCCCTGGTTTTTGATCAAATCCAGAATATACCCGTACTGATTCACGCTCGGCACGATCGCCACATCCCGAAAATTCTTCGCCGCGGCGCGAATCAACGAAATCCCGCCGATGTCGATCTTCTCGATAATATCCTGCTCCGTCGCCCCCGGTGTCGCCACGGTCTGTTCGAACGGATACAAGTCCACGATCACCAGGTCGATCTCCGGAATCTCGTACTGCGCGGCCTGCTGCAAATCGGTGTCGTTCTCCCGCCGATACAGAATCCCGCCGAACACCTTCGGATGCAAGGTCTTCACCCGACCCCCGAACACCGACGGATAACCGGTCAAATCCTCCACCGCATGCGCCTTCACGCCCAGCCCCTCGATAAAACTCTGCGTCCCGCCGGTCGAATAAATCCGGACTCCGTTCTTATCCAATTCCTTCACGATCTCTGCCAAGCCGTCCTTATAAAAAACGGAGATCAAGGCGCCTTTAATCTTTTTCACTGTCGTATCTCGTTGTCTTGGTTACGTTTATATTGAAAGGACAAAGATACGGTTTTTATTCGTTTGTTCCGACTCTACTTTCAACTATCTTTGAATCGATATTCTTTGAAATCGAAGTCGCCTGCAACCACGAACTCCGGGCGCGCGGGCCGGTGCTGCTCGGCACGCGAACCGGGCAGCCTCTACCCTACCTGCTCTGGCCACGCGCCGGCGATTTGTTCAAGATCTCACCATGGCGGGCCGGAGCTTCGCCCCGCGAAGGCCCGCTATTTCTCGCTGACGCGCGGCGGGCCTCGCAAGCTCCGACCCTTTTTGATTCCAAAACGTCTTTGCCCGCGCGCCGGCGAAATTCATCCGTTTCAATTCTCATTGAAACGGCGTATTTCGCTACTTAGGCAAAGCGCGCGGAATATCCTAAGGCCGAGAGAACCCCAGCAAAAGCCCCAACGGGGCCCCGCGGCGAGCTGGCGATGCTCCGCATCGCTATAATTACCAACAAAAACACGCCCGGCGGCCGATGCTGCACATTGCCGGAATCTTCCGGCTGCAACGACTGTTCTCAAAGAAAACCGTTCCTGCAACATTTATAGACAACAAAACTGTTATGGAATTTCGCATAACCGTAGAGATACCCGCCTATCCGTTCCGCATCGAGCCAGAACACACGGGGCTCGCCCTCGGATCGTGTTTCGCCGCACATATCGGCGGGTGGCTTCGCGACGGCAAACTACCCGTCGTCGTCAATCCGTTCGGGGCACTGTACAATCCGGCCGGCATCGCACAAGCGGTGGAACGGCTCGACAGCGGACGGGCGTTCGAGGCGGCGGAGTTGTTCGAGTACAACGGACTCTGGCACAGCGCGCTGCACCACGGCGACTTCTCGGGAACGGATCGCGAGGCGGTTCTGGGAACGATCAATCGCACGTTGGCCGAAGGAACCCAAGCCTTGCGACAGGCCGACTATCTGCTGCTGACGCTCGGCACGGCCTGGGTCTACGAGCAAAGGGGCGAAATCGTGGCCAACTGCCACAAACTGCCGGCACGGGAGTTCGTCCGACGACGGATGGAGACGACCGAAATCGTCGACCGGTTGGCTGCCTGCATCGAACAACGGCCCGAAAAACACTGGATCCTGACGGTCAGCCCAGTGATCCACCGGGGCGACGGGCTGATCGAAAACCAACTGAGCAAAGCGACGCTGATCGTAGCGGCACACGAACTGATCCGTCGTTTTCCGGAACGGGTCCACTACTTCCCGGCCTACGAAATCCTGACGGGCGAACTCCGAGACTACCGCTTCTACACGGACGACATGTGCCACCCGTCGCCGGTAGCGATAAGCTGCATCCGCGAACGATTCTCTGCAGAATTGCTCGCCCCGAAGAGCGTCCGACTCCTCGCGGCGGTCGACGAGCTCCACCGAGCGATGGCTCATCGACCGATCCACCCCAACTCGAAGGCTCACGCTGACTTCCGAAACGAAATGTTAACTCGTACAAAAGCGCTCCAAAAACAATACCCTCATATCGACCTCGCCATGGAAAACAACTTCTTCTCATAATCCCTTTCGGTTTCTGAATCACCGAACTTCAGCTACTACGGGAGAATACTATTCTTTATTGTGAACAACCGACGCTGCCAGCGAGAGCAGAGCGTGCAAACCCGCTCTCGAGAAGAAAAAGCGGCTGTTCCTAAACGGGGCCAATGCCCGACTATCCAAAGCCAAAAGAGGGATTAAAAGATTAGTAGTGTAAGATTCTCCAGGTCGAAGGATAGAGGTTGTTGTAACGCCGGCCGATCCGTTTGACCCAGCCCAATGCTATGCGGTTGAAAACAACGAGATTCAGGCCCTCGCCAAAAGCCTCGGTCGGAAGAAGCGTCGTCGAAGTCCCTTTACGGAGAAATTCACGGGCGGCCGTTTCGGACAGCTCCGCCACCGGAACCGACGAGCGGTTCAGCGCATGGTAAAGCGCCAGCGTGTGTGCCGGTTTGAGCGTTCCGCGAATCATCTCCCCCAGTTGGACCCCCGAATAAAGGAGGTTGAAACGCCGGTCCAACAACCGGTTCACCGTGTCGGCCATCGCCACCGAGAAACCGTATGCCGAGCCGTCGCGTCCGGAGGCCAGCACGTCGAGCGCCGGCGAATCCGACACGAGCCATCGCTCCGCCTCGCGCCGATCGCTCGACGAAAGCGGTGTCAACCCTTTAGCGGCCGAGCGGGTTTTCTTCGGCATCGACGACGATTCGCCAACCCCGTTGCCAACGGGAAAGCCTGTTTTCCGGATCGCCGCCGCAAAAAATCCTTCGCTCCGCACCCGATGCGGATAGAAATGCCATCCCGCAGGATCTCCGCCGGAAAGACCCGGCACGATTCCCTCCGCCGGAAGAGCCTCTCCGAACGCCAGCACCTCGCCACCCAACGTATCCGCCACCCAACGCACATTCTCCTCGTTTTCCGCAGCGTTGAACGTACAGGTACTGTAGATCAAAACACCGCCCGGCCGCAACGCCGCCCACACGTCGCTCACGATCCGCCGCTGCCGGGCCGCACAGAGTCGCACGTTCTCCGACGACCACTCGGCGCGTGCGCCGTAGTCCTTGCGGAACATCCCTTCGCCCGAACAAGGCGCATCCACGACCACGACATCGAACTCCGACGGAAGGCGTTCGCCGAACTCCGCCGGGTCGTTCGAAACGACTGCCACGTTGCCCGTCCCCCACTTCTGCACGTTCTCGACCAGCGTTTTGGCCCGTGCGCGGATCACTTCGTTCCCCACCACGACTCCCCGTTCGCCGACGATCGAGGCCAGGTGGGTCGTCTTGCCGCCCGGCGAGGCGCACAGGTCGAGGAGTCGCAGATCCGCCGGCAGCTCGGCTTGCAATCGCCTCAACAACCGACCGACGAACATCGACCCGGCCTCCTGGACATAATACGCCCCGCCGTGAAACGCCGGGTCGGCTGTAAAGATCGGTCGTTCGGTTAGATAAATCGCCTCTCCGGGTTCCGCCCAAGCCACTTCGCCGTCGACGGAAAAGGTCTCGGGGAGCCTCTCGACAGGTTTCCGGGGGTTGAACCGCACACTGACCGGAGACTCGGCATCGAGACTCTCGACCAAGCCGGGTAAGGCCGATCCGACGCTCTCGACGAAGGCCGCGGGCAGCGGCACATAACGGTTATTTTCCGAAGCTGCCATCGGTCTGTCGCTGTCGGATGTATTTCTCGATGCGGTCCACGATCGCCTCTCGGGCCGCCGGATCGGTTACGAGATCTTCGCGATCCACGTCGATCACCAGTTTCGGCCCGTCGTACGTTTCGATCCAGGCTTCGTAGAGCCGGTTCAACCCGTCGAGGTAGGTTCCGTCGATCGAAGCCTCGTAGACCCTGCCGCGACGCTGAATCTGACTTACGAGGGTCGGCACCGACGCCCGCAAGTAAACCAACAAGGCCGGACGCTGCAGATTGGCCACCGTAAACTCGTAGAGCTGCATATACGTCGTATAGTCGCGCGACGAGAGCAGTCCCACGCGATGCAGATTGGTGGCGAACACCTGCGCATCTTCGTAGATCGTGCGGTCCACGACCACGTGCCGTTCCGAGTCGTTCCGCGTCGCGATCCCGTCGATCTGCCGCTGCCGTTTGCCGAGAAAGTAGACCTGAAGGTTGAAGGCCCACCGGGTCATATCTTCATAAAAATCGCCGATATAAGGGTTCTCGGACTCTTCGTACTGGGCTTCCCAGCCCAATCGGCGGCTGAGCAGCTCGGTCAGGTAGGTTTTGCCGCTGCCGATGTTTCCGGCTATCGCTATATACATGGTCCTGTGCTTGTTATGTGTCATAATTAGGGGCTCCGACAGGTCGTTCCGTTCGGGTCGGCGGGTTGTTGCCGAGCGTTTTACCCGGCTCCGGGCCGCGTGCCCGCGGTGGGCAATGGGCTGTGTCTGCTTCAATAACAGCCTGAGCAACCGTACCTGCAAACCTACTCGACCAACTCCCGGACCCCCGCATTCCACAGGAAGAACGACCAGATGTCGGCCTGTTCCTGGATCGATTTCGAGATCGGTTTCCCCGCTCCGTGTCCCGCCTCCGACTCGACCCGCAACAGGATCGGAGCATCGCACCCCGAAGCCGTCTGTGCCGCCTGGAGCGTCGCTCCGAACTTGAACGAGTGGGCCGGAACCACCCGGTCGTCATGATCCGCCGTCATGATGAGCGTCGGCGGATAGCACGTCCCGGTCTTGATGTTGTGCAGCGGCGAGTACTTATATAGGTACGGGAAATCCTCCGCATTGTCCGCGCTGCCGTACTCTACGACCCACCCCCAGCCGATCGTAAAGCGGTGATAACGCAGCATGTCCAGTACCCCGACCATCGGGAAGGTCGCGCAGTAGAGGTCCGGCCGCTGCGTGAGGCAAGCCCCCACCAGCAATCCGCCGTTCGAACCGCCCGCGATGGCCAGCTTCTTCGACGAGGTGTATTTTTCGGCAATCAGATACTCGGCCGCCGCGATGAAGTCGTCGAAAACATTCTGCTTTTTCTCCAGCATCCCCGCGCGGTGCCACGCCTCGCCATACTCGCCTCCGCCGCGGATATTGGCCAGCGCGTAGATCCCGCCCTGCTCCAGCAGCAGGATGTTCGAAGCCGAGAAACCCGGCGTGCGGCTGATGTTGAACCCGCCGTAGGCATAGAGGTAGACCGGATTCGATCCGTCGCGCTTCAGCCCCTTTTTGTAGACCAGGAACATCGGGATCCGCGTGCCGTCTTTCGACGGGTAGAAGACCTGTTCGACCGTGAAAGCCGAGACGTCGAAGTTCACCCGCGTCTCGTGGTACAGGGTCGAAGTCCCGTCCGCGATCGAGTACCGATAGGAGGTCGGCGGCATGTTGAAGCTGCTGAAGCCGTAGAACACCTCGGTATCTTCCGCCTTTCCGCCGAAACCGCCGGCCGTTCCGATCCCCGGCAGCGCGATCTCGCGCACCCGACAGCCTGTCATATCATATTGATATACCCGACTCGAAGCGTCTTTCAGATACCCCGCGAAGATCGATCCGCCGGCCGTCGTGGCCCACTCCAGCAAATTCTCCGACTCCGGAATCACGTTCCGCACGGTCGCCGCAGGATCCGCCGCTCCGAGGTCCGCCGCCACCAGCCGGAAGTTCGGCGCGCCGTCGTTCGTCAACACGTAAACCGTGTCCCCCACGCAGTCGATGATCGAGTAGTCGTTGGCAAACCCCTCGAACAGCGTTTTGAACGGCGCGTTCGGCACGGTCTGATTCTTATAGAGTATCTCGTTGCCGCTGGTCCCCTCCGACGAGACGATGAAGAGCCACCGGTTGTCGTTGCTCACGAACCCCGAGAAGTACCGCAGCGGATGGGCCCGATCCTCGTAAATAAGCACGTCTTCGGCCTGCGAGGTGCCTAATTTGTGGAAGTAGACCTTTTGATATTCATTTTTCGCGGAATATACGCCGCTGCCCTCCGCCGGCGCGTCGTAGGCGCTATAGTAGAATCCGCCCTCGCCCCAGCTGGCGCCGCTGAACTTCACCCACTCGATCTTATCCGCGAGTTGTTTGCGCGTGGCCACTTCCATCACGCGGATCTCGACCCAGTCCGAGCCCGACCGGGCCACCGAGTAGGCGGCATACCGGTCGTCCTGCGAGAAGGTTACGGTGTTCAGGGCCGCCGTTCCGTTTTCGGACAAGGCGTTCGGGTCCAGAAAGACGGCCGGTTCGCCCTCCAGCCCTTTCTGATAGTACAGCACGCTCTGGTTCTGCAGCCCGTCGTTCTTATAAAAGAAGTAGTACTCGCCCACCCGAAACGGCGTTCCCTCTTTCGGGTAGTCGTAAAGCCGGGTCAACCGCTCCCGGATCCGATCGCGATAGGGGATCTGAGCCAGGTAGTCCTGCGTTACGGCATTCTCGGCCACCACCCACGCGGCGGTCTCGGCCGAGCGGTCGTCTTCGAGCCACCGGTACGGATCCCGGACGATCGTCCCGTGGTAATCGTCCTGTACGGCGGTATCCATCCGCGCCACAGGATAAGGTTGCGTTTTGATCTTCATGGTCGTCCGACTACAGCCGGTTGTTAAGGCAAGCGCGGCCAGGCCGCATAAAATATAGGATTTCATAAACGATTGATTTTCCGTTTCTCCGCATTTCAGGTAGTAAATGTACTCTTTTTTCGGGGGATATCCGCACTCGGAGGTCCATTTAAACCGAAACCGAACGAACGATCGACTCTTTTTCGCTATATTTACGACGGATTAATCGACTCGAAAAAAAGTTACAGAACCATGAAAGTTTCCATCTTTTCATTAACGACAGCTCTCGGGGCAGCTATTTTCTCGATCTCTTGCGACTCGACGATCGGGGCGATCGAGGGGGCATGGACCGAACCGAACCCGATCGATCCCGCGACGCAGCAAGGCTTTCGACTGCATCCGGACGGAACGGCGGAGTCGATCGGCATGGAAACGCTAGTGTTCCAGGGCTGGAGCTTGGCGGATGACCGCACGCTGGTCCTCACGGGCGAAAGCATCGGAAACGGGCGGACGATTCCGGTGGCGGATACGCTGACGATCGAACGACTGGATGCCGATTCGTTGGTTTTGTCGGATGGGACGGGAACGGCGGTGTGGCGCCTCGGACGGGAGAAATAAACGATTCGTACACGCGATTCCGGTCCGCGTGCTCGTGGCGGGCGGCGACGCTCTGTATTCGGAATCGAGACTTCACGCCCGACAACCCGGCTGGAGTGCCTGCGGCACCGTTGCTTCCTGGAATAGGAAGAAGGGACACTCTATTCGGCTACCGACTCTACTTATTCGGCTGCGCGCCCACTCCAAAACCTGCTCTCCCCTCTACAAACACAGAACGCCCCGAAGCATGATTTGCTTCGGGGCGTTTTCGTTTCGGAGGCTCCTCCCGACACGGCGCGCGCCGCGCCGGTGTCAGGACGCTTCGGCCGGGACCTCCGTGTGCAGGTAACGCAGATAGCTGTGATAACAGATCCCGAACTGCGGGTAGACATACTTGCGCCACACCCATTTGTAGCAACGGTCGTGTCGTTCCGGTTCGTAATGCTGGGCGGTGAGCTCCTGCAAAGCCTTCGCCCGTTTGTAGTATCCTTTTTTGTTATAGGCCATGACGATAAGTTTTTGAATAGTTAAACAGTTCCCAGAATGTCGAGGTTAGAGCACGACGAATCGGTCTTCGCGGACGATTTCGACGCCGTGGGCGGCGAGAAGCTGGCGGACCATTTTGTCCCCGCATCCGTAGAGTTCGGCGAAGTCGCACGAACGGCGGACATAGGCCGGCGGAAGCTGGTTCGCGAGTTCGATCCGCTCGGCGGTGGGGAGCGGCCGACCGTTTTTGATCGGTTTGGCCGCTCCGGCTTTGACGGTGAGCGTACCGCTGTCGAGCTCGAGCCGACCGTCGGCGAAATCGCCGAGGTGGGTCCGACCGAAGGCTTCGATGATCCGTTCGGCTTCGGCCATCTGGGCCTCGGATTCCTGTTTGGCGTTTCGGGCCGTACGATAGAGGGCGATCGCTTGTTCGGCTTCCTGGAGGGTTACGGGAGGTGTGTTCATCTGTTTGTTTTTTAATGGATTAGGACTTATCGTGCGTTCGATCCAGGTCGAATCGTCGACACGTTCGTAACGGACTTTCAGGCCTTTCCGGTCGCGCTTGACCCGGTCGAGCAACGCCTGCGCTTCGTCGCGATGCTCGTAGGCCCGGTCGATGAGCCAGCTCATCGGAGGTCGTTTTTCGGTCGGTCGACGACGATCCGCCGGGTGGGATTGAGTTTCCGAGCCACCTCTTCGGCTCGGGGCAGGGCGCTCGTACGTAAGGGCGCGCTACAGAGAAGCAGGTTCCATAGTTTCTTCATCGGTCGCATGTTTGAATCGTTTTGCGTCATACTTTTCAGTCGTTTCACAGCACAAATATAATACATTTTATATTCACAAAAATACTTTTTGTAGAATAAACGACAAGGTATGACACATTTTTTCAATCCCTTCTGAGACCCAGAAGATTACACAAAACATGCTGTATTTCAATCCAATACACAAAACTTAAGGCGATCGCAAAATGCGATCGCCTTAAGAATCAGAAGAATACTTCATGTAGTATTTTGACAGGGGAAAAATCCGCCTCAAGATTTCGCAGGCTCTCCACCCTCGCCCGCCCGCACCTCTCGCTGCCGCTGCCGACACCAAGCAGACACCCCGCACGTCTCGCACCGCGGAGACCGCGCCGTGCAGACATACCGCCCATGCAAGATCAACCAATGATGCGCCCGCCCCAAAAGCTCAGCCGGGATATGCGCCACGAGTTTCCGCTCCGTTTCGAGCGGACTCTTCGACCGGGTCGTGAGCCCGAGCCGCTCGGCCACCCGGAACACATGCGTATCGACAGCCATCGCCGGCTTTCCGTACACGATCGACACGATCACATTGGCCGTCTTGCGCCCCACCCCTTGCAACGTAGTGAGCTCCTCGACCGTATCCGGAACGCGCCCCCCGTACGCCTCCTCCAACCGCCGGGCCATCGCCACCAGGTGTTCGGCCTTGGCGTTCGGATACGAAACCGACTTCACGTACTCGAACACCTCCTCCGGCTCGGCCGCAGCCAGCCGACCCGCATCCGGAAACCGCTCGAACAAGGCCGGCGTAACCAGGTTCACCCGCTTGTCGGTACACTGCGCCGACAGCATCACGGCCACCAACAGCTCGAAAGGGGTTCGATAATGGAGTTCGGTGTCGGCCTCGGGCATATTTTCCGAAAACCAGCCGATGATACCGGCAAAGCGTTCTTTGATCGTCATGGTTTCTCTACTGGCTGTTTTGCCACAAAAATACGCTTTTTCTGCCGTTCTTTAACGACGGTAAGGGATCCTTTCATTACTCCTCGCCGGCTGGAGGCAACGATGAAAAGGCAAACAGACCCGAGTCGAGCCATGATCTCACCAACAGGACCTGCACCTGAGCGCAAGACGAAAAACCCGCACCGTAGTTACCGTGTTTCGTGCTGCAGGAAACGGTCGCGCAGCCAACGCCGCACCGGCTCGTCGAAGAGTTTCAGCAAACCGTAAGCCAACGCCACGCAACCGCCCCCTACGGCGATCATCAACGGCCAACTTTGTTGCCAACTCAGGCCGCGTTCCGTAACGTAGGCCATGAACAGGTAAACAAAAGGATAGTGGATAATATAGAGCGGGAACGAAATCTCGCCCAGAAAACGGCAGATTGCGACCGACACTTTGCCCCGGATCGGGCTTCCGGCTCCGGCCGCCACGATCAGCGGAAAGAGGGCAAGAATACTGAACGCTTCGAAGATTCCGTTTTTCCAGAGGTCCGTTTCGCCTCCGAGCCTCGGGAAAAAGAGGATCGCCGCCAGCACCAGCGAGCAGAGCCAGAATCCGCCCCGCAGCCGGATCCGCGTCCTGAGCCGGAAGAGCAGCAGCCCGCCGAAGAAGGGGTACAGAATCCGCGTCATACCGATCAGGAATTGCGGTCCGGAGAGTTCGTGTCCGCCGAGCACGCTGCCCGTCTCGCTGCACACCGTCAGCCGCACGAGAGCCGCGCCCGAGAGAACGACGAATCCCACGAGCAGCCCTTTTGAAAAGCGCCTCACGACGGTCGCATAGAGGAAGTTGCCGATATACTCGAAGAAGAGCGACCAGGCCGGTCCGTTCAGCGGAAACATCTCGTGCCACGGCAACCGAATCGCGGCCGTGGTCGGAATCATCAGACATCCGGCCAGCATCACCAGCAGCATTTTCCACACAGGAACCTCGCCGATGTGCGGAAAGAGGCTCCCGGCGCCGAAATAAAAGCACAAGCCGCCGATCACCGCCCCCACGACGACCATCGGCTGAAGCCGGATGAGGCGTCGTTTGCAAAAATCCCAGAGGCTCATCCGCCCCCACCGGTCATCGTACGCGTAACCGATGACGAAGCCCGAGAGTACGAAAAAGAAATCGACGGCCAGGTATCCGTGATTCACGAACGGTACGACGTAGAAC
>JAIDFC010000102.1 GCA_029054535.1 Rikenella sp.
TGCTCTGCCGGGGGGGCTCGGCGTTGTGTATACGAGCTTCGTCCGCCGTCGTGAAACGGCCGTGGCGGATCCCCTCGCCGCTGTTGCGCGAACCGCCGGCGAAAGAGACGACCCGCAGTCCGTCGGCGTGGCGGATCGTCGTGGTCAGATTGATGTCGTTGATCAGTTCGTAAGTCTTAATCATGGTTGTCGTGTTTTTTTTAAGAAAGGGGCGCCCCTTGGGAACGCCCCTTTGTTTTCAGGCGAAGCGGTTACGCCTTGGGCCGGATGACGGCGTGGCAGTCCGGATAGCGGAGCGTCAGCCCCGACACCTCCTGCAGCACCTTGGCGTCCGCATTTTTGGCTCCGGTCTTCTTGAAGTCCAGCTCGGTGGCCGTCAGGGGGACGAACTCCCGCTTCTTGAGGTACTGGACGTCGAGCACCAGCCCGTTGTCCTCCCATCCGCTCTCGTCGAAGAGCGGCGAGTGGGCCACCCGAAGCGTACCGAACGTCGAGAAGATCTTCGTTACCCGAACCCCCAGGTACTCTTCCGACGAGGAGTTGATCGCCACCTCCTTGACCTTGACCCGAAACAGCTCCAGCGCCTTGATCAGTCCGCTCCCGGCCAGCAGCACGCGCTCTTTCGAGCCGCTGTTGCCGGTGAAGATCTCCTTGAGCCAGCTCATGTACATCTCGTCCGTTACCGTGCGGTCGCCGCCGCCCGCGCCGTACTCCAGCACCTTGTTGATGCTGCGGACGATGCCCCCCGTGAAGTAGGTCTTGTCGTTGCCGTTCTTGATGACCCGTTTCTCGCCGAAGAGCATCGACATCTCCATCTCGGCCCGCATCGCCTCGATGCTGTCCACCTCCATGTCGTTGAACGTGAAGTCCACCTTCTTCTGCTGGAGCTTGTGGAAGGTTCCCTCTTCGATCTGGGCCATGAAGTTCTGGAGATACTGCTCGGTCGGCTCGGGGTAGATCGCCAGCGGGTCGGTCTGCATCGCCATTTCGCTCTTGGCCTGTCCCATGCGGTAGAGCCGTGTGGTCTGGTCGAAGTCCGGCACGACCGGTTTGCCTTTGTTGGCCCCGGTGCCGAAGAGGCCCCCCAGCGGGGTCAGCTCCAGCACGTCGCCCTGCTTGCCGCTCACGAAGAAGGCCACGTCGTAGTTGCGGGTACCGGCGGCCCCGAGGGTCGGGTCGTCTACCGTACCCGGCAGCGAGAGGTTCCGCATCACCAGCGTGTCGTGAAGCCGCCACAGCTCCGGAGTCCCCGGCTTGATGTAGATCTTCAGCAGTCCGTCGCCCGTGGAGTAGGCATACGAGCAGGCCGGATCGCCGAACGCGAGACCCGATCCCGAGGTCGTGGCGATCGTGTCGGCCAGCGCCTTGGCCGACCGCTGATAGAAGACCACTTCTTGACTCTCCGCCTTTTGCGACTTGGCATAATTACGCAGGATGGTGTCCAGCGGGAAGCGGTCCGGGTTGAGTTTCGTTACCTCTTTCGAGATGTCCTGTTCGAAGATACCCGCCTCTTCGAGATGGGTCGTTGTCGGCGTTTCGCCTCCCGCCACGACCGCCGGAGCGGCAAACGCCAGTGCGATGCCCGCCGGATCGAGCGCGCCGAACAGGTCGAACGTGCCCCCGACCACACAGCATACGGTCAGCAGAAGACCGAGACAGAAAAGAATTTTGGTTGTCTTTTTCATGATTGAGAGATTGGTTTTTTGATTTTCGATTTTATTTCCCCCAGCTGTCGGTGTCGAAGATCTTGCGTCTCGGGGGTTCCGGAGCGGCGATTCCGCTGCCGGCGTCCGGCAGTCCGTCCGTGGCGCGGGCCTTTTCGCGGCGTGTTTCGATCTTCGCATTGCGTCCCGCCACCTCGCCCGCCTGTCGCGAGGCCTCGACATCCTCTTCGTATTTGTAGGCTTGCCACAGCTTTTTGAGGGCCGCCTTGCCCATCCGTCCGTCGAACACGTCGTCGAAAATCCCCTGCAGGAAGTCGGCAAAAGCGTTCTGTTCCTCCTCCTCGGCTCCGATGGAGCGGAAGAAGTCCTCGATTTCGACCTTCGATTTCTCTTGGTTTTCGGCGATGCGTCGGCGTCGTTCGGCCATCTCGCGTTGGCGCGTTTTGTACTCCTCGCGCGAGCGGTTGAAATCTTCGTAATCCGGGTCTCCCTCCTGCGGGAGTGCCGCGTCGAAGTCCACGACACGCGCCAGCGCCACCCGAAGCGGCATTCCGTCGCGGATCGAGGCGAAGACCTCGGCGAACTCCGGGTTCTCCTGAAGCGTCTCGAGAATCCGGGCATTCTCGCCTTTGAGCTCGTCGTACTCGCCTAACGTCCGGTCGTAGTCGGCGTAAAATTCCTCTTTGGCCGCCGCTTCGTCGGCGAAATCCCGATCCGGATACCGTTTCCGGAGTCGCTCCAACCAGCGCGGCGTGTTTCTCTTTTCGGTGGTCGTTTCTGCCATAACAGATGGATTTAAATGTTACCGACGAAAGTAGTGCGTTATTGTACAGGCCGGGGAGAAAGATTAGGTTTGTCGTCGTAATGTTTCCACCCGAAATCCCAATCTTTATTCCAATGACTTCCACGAAACAACACAGGTCGACGCAAATCAAACATCGGCGTATGTACGACCGTTATAAAGAGATGATCGCCGCGGACCGCGAAAAGCTCGGCACGCCTCCGCTGATGCTTTATCAGGGACACTATTATTACCGCCTGAGCGACGAGTTCGGATACGACGTGAAGTACATCTCGGCGATTCTCAACCGCCTCAAACGCGAAGACGATGCAGCAGCACAGCGGGGCATTTGACTTCAGCGACACCGCTGCCGTCGTCCGCGAGAACGAACGCCGGCGGGCCGAACTTTTCGGCCCCTATAATCCCGTTACGGGCGAAGGCTCTCCCGTCGAGCGCGAACGGCTCTTCTGGGACGACGAGAGTTTTATTCTGATTCCCCGCAGGATGGCCTCGCTGCCGCGCGTGAGGCAAATCCTCGACGCCGGGAGCGTCGCCCGTTGGGCCGCTGCTCACCGTTATCCCGCGGCTCAATTGGAACGGGCCCTCCTTCGCCTGCGCATCGAGTACGACTTCGAGTTTTGGGCCGCCACCTGCGCCCGCATTCAGGACAAACTGACCAAAACGGTCGTTCCCTTCGTCCTGCGCCGCCCCCAGCGGAAGCTCTTGCGGGTGTTGCTCGACGCGCTCTATGCCGATCGGCCCATCCGCATCATCCTCCTCAAGGCGCGGCAGTGGGGCGGGTCGACCCTCGTCCAGCTCTTCATGGCCTGGATACAGCTCTTTCACCGAACGGCGTGGCACTCGGCGATCGTGGCCGACGTCGAAGACCAGTCGCGCAACATCAAGGCGATGTATTCCCGGATGGCCGAAAACCATCCCCGCGAGATTCTGCCGGTCCGCTTCCGGTCGTTCGAGGGGTCGACCAAGAACAAGCGCATCGAGGGGCGCGACTGCGTGATCTACATCGGATCCATGCAACAGCCCGACTCGATCCGGTCGGCCGACGTGATGATGGCCCACCTCTCGGAGGTGGGGCTCTGGAAAGAGACCCGCGGCAAGAAACCCGAAGACCTGATCCAGTCCATCGCCGGGACGGTACCCAACGAGCCGGGTTCGATGATCGTGCTGGAGTCGACGGCCAAGGGGGTGGGCAACTACTTCCATCGCGAGTGGCTGAAAGCCGTAGCCGGCGAATCGGGTTATGTTTCGGTTTTTATTTCGTGGTACGAGATCGAGATGTATTGCATCCCCTTTCGCGACGATTCGGAGCGCGATGCATTTATTCGTTCGCTGACCGACAGGGAGAAGTATTACTTCGTGTTGGGCGCGACCCTCGAAGGGATCCGGTGGTACCGCGAGAAGAAGCGATTAGAGAGTTACGACGACTGGCGGATGGGTTGCGAGTTTCCGACCACTCCGGACGAAGCCTTTCAGTCCACCGGTCGCCGGGCCCATGCGCCGGAGTACGTGCTTCGGATGCGGCAGTACGCGCGTCCTCCCGTTTATGTGGGTGAGATGTACGCCGATGCCCGTTCCGGGAAGGGAGCCATCGACCGTTCGTTGGAGTTTCGCGAACAGCCTGGCGGCGGGTTGTGGCTGTGGGCCCTGCCGGACCGCGAAACTCCGATCCGCAGGCGATACGTCGTCTCGGTGGACATTGGAGGCCGCAGCGACGGGGCCGACTGGTCGGTGATCTCGGTGATCGACCGTTATTTCCTGCTGGAGGGCGGGGTAGAGGAGTGCATCGGCACGTGGCGGGGCCATCTGGATCAGGATCTGGTCATTTGGAAAGCGGTCCAGATCGCCCGCTATTTCAACTCGGCTCTGCTGGTGGTGGAGTCCAACTCGCTAGACGTGAAGGGCGACGAGGGAGACCACTCGCTGACGATCCTGGATGAGATCAAGGATTTCTACCCGCACCTCTACTGTCGCACGGATCCTCAAAAGATTCGCGAGGGCGCACCGGCGCGTTACGGTTTCCACACGAACGCGGCGACGAAGACGGACCTGGTGAACCAGATGAACAAGCGATTTCGGGAGTGCGGCCACATCGAGCGGGACGCTCGCGCCCTGGACGAGGCGGACTGTTACGAGGTGAAACCGGACGGTTCGTATGGCGCGGTGGACGGTGAGCACGACGACATTTATATGAGCCGTGCGATCGGCTTGAAGGCGTCTCAGCTGCTGGATCCCCCGGCGTATATCACGGAAAAGGGCCGCCCCCGTCGGAGCGGCCCGGTACTCACGGAAGCCAGCGTGTAAGATGTGTTATTTTTTGAGGAGGCTCTTAGTCCTTAGTTTGATAATGAATAAAAAGCTATGAATATTTCTCTTTTAAAATATTTGCGATTTTTTCTGTTTCACGCTTATTCCGCCCGGTAGATTGCAGGACTAAACCTAATCCTTGATCTGTTTTAACTAAAACAATCTCGATCAGACCCTCATTCGTTATATTGTGAATGAAATCTTTTGCATGAGGGTTATACGGAATGGAATTGCGGATCTCAATAACATATGGAGATTGACATAATCGTTGTGCAAAAGCTTCTAATTGATCCTTCCCGTGATCGTCCCTTAAATGAATCCGTTTATTTGTTGGCAAAATCTTTGATTCGACCAATTCGACCGGTTTCCATCGATCTTTATGTTCGAGAAAGTCTGCATCGTTACAATGATCAGGATGCGAAATGGCTATGATGTCATAATCTCCGGCTTCTTTACCTGTAACATATAATCGATGTTTAATTTGCTTCCAAAATGGATCGAAAGCGAATGAAATGGCAATACTTTTATACAGAAAGGCAACTCCTAAGCCTTCCACTGGGATTCGACAACCATTTTTGTCAATAAAAAAATTATTCTCAATGAATCGATCTTCTTCCGGGGTGTTATCCTTAATAAAAGGATGTCGAGCCAACCCTAACAACAATCCTCCTAAGGTCCTGTTAGAATTACAAAAATCGTTTAACGTACAATTCGGCGCAATCGTGATTTGATCGAATGGCTTTTCGTATCGAATCTTTTTGAATCCATGTTCTTTGGCTTCTTTGTATGTTTGCACGTATTGCATGACAACCGTATGGGCATCTGTTAAACTCTTTGCAGGAGAAATGGCCGATTGTTCATTGAAGATCAGTTCCATAAACCTAAATCAATTTTAACAATTGGTTGTTCCATTCGTCCATAAAATCGGTCGGATAATCGCTTAGCTCCCCGTTTTTGTCAATCCGTATATGCTGAATTTTAGAAAATTGCTCTGTATCAGTTGTTTGACGAGAAAAATAAGAAATATTAACTTTTTTTTGCTCGATTAATTCCTCTTTAACTGCTACTCGAATGCCATTGACGATATGATCGCTATGGGTTTCGACAAATAACTGCATTCCCTGTGCTGCGGCTAATGCAATCAAACGCCCCATTTCAGCTTGTCCTTTTGGATGAATATGGGCTTCGGGGTTTTCGATGATTACAATTTTATCTTTTTTTACACACAACAAAGAAACGATAACCGGTAAAACATAGGAAATCCCAAACCCGACGTTTTTAGGTCTGAAATTGTTATTCGACAATCCTATTTGGTATCCCAAAATAACTTTATCGGCTCCCGAAATTTCCTGAATATCCAACTTGACATCGGGACTGATCTCACCCAACCAGGCGGCAGTTTGATGAATCAGGGTGTTTGATTTTGCATTGGGATGGCATAATGCGTCTGGTACTTTCAACTCAGTGCCGAAAACATTGAGGTAGTACACCGCAAATTCACCTTTTGTACCTAACTGATGTTTTTCTTTCACATCGGTATATGACATCGGGTAATCAATCCGAGGACCAAGTCGTTCAGCTTCTAAATATTGGAAATCATAATTGAACAGGGAATAATTGTCCAATAGATGGTAGTCCAGGAAGTGCTGTTATTTAATATATTGTTCTCAGCATCATAAGCTAATTCACACGAAAAGGAATCTTTATTACTATCAACTTCCAGATCAAAATCGAAACCAATCAGTTCCTTTTCTGCATTCAGATATAACGCATCCCGTCCTCGTCCGATCTCTGTCAGGGGGCCATTCAATGCAAATCGTGCCAGTCCGGACTCCTTATTCTGTCGAAGCAGTAGTAAAGTTTGGATAAATGAAGATTTCCCCATCCCGTTCAAACCCATCAAAAGGTTCAATGCGGTCGGAGTCATCGATATGTCTTTTAGGGACTTGAAATTTCGGATATGAATATTTTTTATCATTAGCTTATCAGTCTAATTGTTGGTTCAATAATTCTTCGACTTTTGAGAATCTATATCTAATGCGGGTTCTGTCCCCAGTTGACGAGGTAATGGCACTCACAAATGTCTCATCTTTATTCATTAAACAAATAAAATTGTCAAAAATATGTTTTTCTCGTTTGCGAATCAATACACGTTCTTCGTCCGATAACTTTGCCAGTTCAACACTCCAAACCTCGAACAAAGCTTTATTAATAGGGTATCGTCGTGCTTTTTTATCGTAAACCTTGCGAAAGGCCCATCGAGAGAAAATCGCATCGGCCAATTTCATCGCTTCGGTAAAATTACGTTTGATAGTTGCTAACTCTGTTTCTGATTTATTTTTCAGTAGTGCCATCGATCTGGATAAAAATGTATCCAAATCTGGTTTATAATCCTCTGGAGAAGTTAGATAAAATGCAATAAATCGGGTAATGAATTCCCTGTCGAGCATTCGATCCGTCGCAATTACCCCTTCTGTAGCTTGTTGGAATTCTTTTGTTTCTGCCAGTTCTGCCACGAATCTCGCTGGAGTACCCTGATTCAAAGCATGGCGGATTTCTTGAGGTGTCAGTACGAGTCCGCCTGTATTGATGCGTCTAAAGATATTGAATTTAACATCTTCCGGTGTCCCCGGATTGATAATATAAGCCATAATCTCGGCTTCTTCGATCTGACGCTGATATGGTCTTGGTAAATCGTCGAATGTAGCTCCTTCTAATTTCTCTAGAAACTCCAATCCGGATAAAGCTATAGACTTGTCTACTACGAACTTTTTTATTGCACTTAGTCGTTGCAATCCATCTACTACCAGCCATTTGTCATCATCTGAACCATCGAAATAAAAAGCCGGTAAAGGCAGTTTGATTAAGATGGATTCAATCAATCGGCTTTGTTTTTCGGGCGTCCACAGATTCCCCTGTCGTTGAAAATCCGGAGCCATATCGATTTCATTCTCTTTCAATCGCTTGATGATATTATCAAGCGACATCGTTTTGGTTTTTATATCGATATCCTGAGGATTAAAAGGGTCTTCCATAATACTCTTTTCAGCCGTATCCTCGTGTTCTGATTCATCTTCTACTGAGTATTCCTGTTGGAGAGCTTTTAATTCTTCTTTCCCGTTAATGCTTTCTTTATCTTGTAATTCCGAAGGTTGTTGCAATGTGTGTTGAATGGATTCCATCATGTTCTGATACACTCTTTGTTTACAAAGATATTGAAAACATTGGATAAGTGTATTCCCTAAAATTATCAGGAATAGCAATTCTCCGTTGCAATTTCTTTAACACCCCAAGAACCGTTGTGCGAGGGTTTGGGCCTGCGGGTTCGGGGCGCCGCCGGAAACCTGCCCGGTCATCTGAGCCGCCGACGCCGGATCTATCCCGCCGGGAACCGGATCGCCGCCAGCTGCCACAGCCCCCTCGGCACCCGACATGCCACCGCCGCCCGCTGCTGCCTGTTCCGCTACCTGTGCCGCCAGCGACGGGTCCAGCTGACCCTGCTGCGCCTGCTCCTTGAGTTGCTGGAGATCCGATTTGAGCTTTTCCGCAAACGGCATCGACGTGTTGTCCAAGAACATCTCCAGCGGGATCGCCCCCGTCTGGAAGAGCTGCATCAGCATGTCGTCCATCGCCGCGCGGAAAACCGGAGTGTCCGTCGATTGCGTTACCACGAGGTTGAAATCCACGATCTTTTCCGCCATCCTCGGGTCGTAGAACCGCGCCGTTTCCGAGTACGCCCGGCCCGAGATGTCCACGTGGCGGCGATCCGTATAGTACTGCATCAGCACCTTCAGCAGCTTCTCGTCCCGCTCCTGTTTGAACGAACGGAACGCGTCGAAAACCACTAAGTAGTTCAGCGTGCTGTTCTGCGCCTCCTGCGCATAGAGCGACGACGGCGTATTCGGTCGCGGTGCGTGGCCCTGCATCGCTCCCGAGATGCCCGAGATCTGTTGCAGCAGGTTCATCTCCAGCTGGAGCATGTCCCACGCCCCGATGTTCGTCGAGTTGGCCGACACCTGGGTCGGCATCCGACCGTCCGGACGAGGCGTGAAGAAGACCACCCCGTTCGCCTTAACCCACTGCGCCGCGAACTCCTCCTCCGACATCCCCTCCGGCACGCAATCCTCCGGCACCAAAAGCACCCCTTTCGCACTCGTGCTCATGATGAAGTCGATCATCACGATCAGGCGGTTGATGTAGCGCTGGATGTCGATCAGGTCGTTCATCACCCCGCGTATCGCCCCGTCCGTCGCCGACAGTACTGCCAGCGAGTAGGGATGTTCTTCGTGCGTGTAGGGCGTCTCCTGCGAACGGATGCAGACCCCGTTTGGCGTTAGGAAACGGACCTCCCAGTAGTACTCATACTTGCGTTCGGCATAGAGCAGCGCGATGCTCTCCGGCGGCATGCCCAGCGCCTCGCCCTGTGAGAGCCGCTCTGCGTTGATCGCCTCGACCTGACGCGGGGAGAGCTCGGTGATCTGTTCCGTTCCGTCGGCGTAGTCGTGGACATAGGTTACCCATCGCCCTCGCCGCTGCCACACCTCGAAGACTCGACATTTCGACGGGTCGTCCGGCCGGAGGAACGAACCGATCTGCTTCTCCCGTGTTACGTCGCGCCCAGCGACGGTCTCCAGCCGCTCTGCCGAGCAGGCGGCGTAGATCTCGCGCAGAGTCTCGGCGTCGGCGGGCGACGCAGCGAACTGTCCAACCAGCTCGTCGGGCGTGTAGTCGTGGATCTCGCCGATGCGGCGGATGTCGAACAGCCGCGGGTCCTCGATGTCGGTGTTGAAGAAGAGGCGGTTGGCTCCCACGAGGTCGACCCGTCCGTCGGCCCGGTTTTTGGTCGACCAGAAGGTGTAGCGCGTTTTGACGCAGGCCAACCCGGCAAGGAGTAGCTCTTCGAGTACCGTCGTGTCGAGGCGGGAGGTGCGGTTCAGGTGGTGGCACGCCTGGAGGGTGTTGGTCAGCATGTCGCTCAGCGCGGCGTCATCCTTTGCGCGGGCGTAGACGATGCTCGTCGAGGGGTTCGAGAGCATCTGACCCTCGATGCTGCGGACGAACTGCTGGATGAAGTTGTGTTTGAGCGGGACGCGGCCTTTCGAGGAGAGGAGCTCGTCTTCGCGGAGGGTGGCTCCGGTGTCGGGGTCGCGGACCGTGTCGCCCCACTGGTCGCCGTTTTTGTAGCGGATGTTTCGCGCCCGTTCGCGGCGGAAGCCGTCGAGCCGGTTCCAGTCGTTCTGGCAGAGCATGAGCAGATCGAGGTTCTCGCTCGTCTGCTCGAACGAGCGGTTTTGTTCGTCGATCGCGGACCGGACGGAGCGCGGCGGCGCAAAACGGGCCTGTGCCCGAAGGGTCTTCTTATCGGTTTTCAGCAGCATGGCTTCGAGAGGGTTAAAGGTTTGTTAAATAAATAAGTCTCTTTCGGTTCGGAGGCGGAACATCCGACGAGAACCATTACCTTTGTTACGACGAAATACGAATCAAAGAAAGGATCTCGATGTATGGGAGGTAAAACAGCTTGGATCGACGCGCAGAGCATCGAAAAGGCGCGGGCTCTGTTCGAAACGGGCGATATAGACCGGATCGACGTGGGGACGGTGGCCGGTTTGTGCGCCATCCACCGGTATCTGTTCGATGGGCTGTACGACTTTGCGGGCCGGGTGCGGACGCTGAACATCGCCAAAGGCGGTTTCCGGTTCGCCAACGCGCTTTATCTCAACGAGATTCTGCCGGTGATCGAGCGGATGCCGGAGGGGACGTTCGAGGAGATCGTCGCCAAGTACGTGGAGATGAACATTGCCCATCCGTTTCTGGAGGGGAATGGTCGGGCGACCCGGATTTGGCTGGACATGCTTCTGAAGCGGCGGCTTCGGCAGGTGGTCGATTGGCGTCGGGTGGATAAAGATTTGTATTTGCAGGCCATGGAACGCAGTCCGATCAACGATCTGGAGTTGCGCACCCTGCTCGGCGGCGCGCTGACCGACCGGGTGGACGACCGCGAGGTGATCTTCAAGGGGATCGAACAGTCGTACTATTACGAGGGCTACGAGGCGGAGTAGCGGTTCTGTCGGAGTCATGGTTTAATCGTTTGTTGTTTCGGCCTCTGGGGCCGGGCTTTCCGGCGCCCCGAGGTCGTAACGGAGCAAGAAGTCCGAGCGCAGGTGGTTCATTTCCCGGGTCAGGGCTTTGTACTCCGGCGAACCCTGCTCCGTTTCGTTTCTCTCCTGAGTCAGTTTTTTGATCCGGCCGTCTGTTTTCCGGAGCTCCAGCAGCCAGTGTTTGTCCCGCGCCCGTGCCGCCTGCGCCTCCTCCTCCGACCGGTAGTAGGCCGGGAAACTGCCTTCGCGTTCCGAGCGGCGGTAGACCTCGTTCAGCATCTCCAGTTTTTCCTTCGTGTCATAGTATCGCGTGTTCGGGTTCTCCTCCCGCTCCACATCCGCCATGAAAGCGTTGATGAACGGGATGTCGCTTGCCCGGCGTTCGTCGCCCGGTTCCGCGATACACCGCCACGTGCGTACGATCAGCCGTCCGACCCCTCCCCCATACGACGAGAAGAGGTGTTCCGCTTTCGACGGATTGACGTCCAGTAGGTTGAGCCACCGGTTGATCTCTCCCTCCGCGTTCATCCCTGCCGGTACCGTCGTGCTGCCTCCGGCCTGTTCGTTCAGCCATTCGCAGGACGTTTTGTAGGCGATGAACGTATTGCGCATCCCCAGTTGGCTCTCCGGAATCGTCTGTCCCGGGTAGGCCTCCCGGTAGATCTTTCGGCCCATGAAATTCGCATTCACGCCGATCTCGTACAGCGGTTTGAATACCGACGGCACGAACGTTTTGAGCGGATGCTTCGAGTCGACCTCCACCGGCAGGAAACTTTCTCCCGCCGCGTCCGCCACCGAGTTGAATATCGCCGCTGCTGTTCCCCATCCCTCGTCGGCTCGCAGGCGTCCCTGCGTTACGTCCGCCAGAACGGTTCCTAAGACCCATGCCGGTCGCAGCTCCTGCGGCAGCGGGATCGTTACGACCCGTTTCGTCGAGCCGACCAGCCAGCCCGGCAGGCAGATATTCGTGAACCGGCGGTAGTCCGATACCCGCCACTCGTCGTCGTCTCCCGCCTCTTCGGCCATTGCCGCGAGCCACAGGTTCAGCAGGAAGCTCAGGCCGTAGCCCAGCCCCGCCACCGCCGCCATCGCAAAGCCCATCCGCGTCTTGTTGCGCCGCCCCAGCTGGTAGAGGTTCGCCACCCCCTGCAGCGACGCGTTGTAGAACATGTAGAGCGCATTGAGGTCGCGTCCCCACTCGCCCCGGCGGTTGAAGTTGATCGTTACGTCCCGGGCATAGTTCACCGCCGATCGGACATCGCTGCCCCGTTCCACCTGCGCGAGGAACGTAGCGAAGCGCGTCGAGACCTCCGAGAGGTCGTTCAGCAGGTCGAACCCCGTCGCCGCCGCGTTGAAAGCCTGCATGACCGAGTTTCCCGCCCGTCGTGCCCGTTTTTTCAGTCGTCGGCTGTAATGGTCCAGATCCTGCATGTAGGCATACCCCGTGAGTCCGCCCTCCATCAGGAAATCGTCGTAGAGCGAGTCCCGCACCCGCGCCGCTCCGTAGCGTTCCGTGGCCCGTTGGCGTCCCTCGGCCGAGTAGAGATCGTATCCCGCCCGTTCGTTCATCGTCAGCGGCCGCGCTCTGTTTGTGTGGTAACGGCAGATCGCCGCGTGTGCCGGACCTTGGTTACGCAGGTATCCCCGGGCGCTTCCCTCCTTGTCGAGCCAGTTGTAGAACAGAGCCCACGCCGAGTCGCGCACTTTGTTTTTGAGCATGAACTCCGGATTCCACGACGTGTTGAGTCCCGCCATCATCCGCGTGGCGCGGCCTATCCGGCTGACGATCTCCTCCGCCGCTCCGCCGAACAGGTTCTCGAAATCGCCGTTGATCGCCCGGGCCGCATTCGCGTCCGACAGGCGCACCACCGTGCGTACCCCGTGCCGGTAGATCGGCACCTCGAACCGGGCCTCTTCGCTCTTCGACAGCCCCGTGTAGGCATGCTTGGGCGGCGGCGTGCGCAGCACCGTGATCCGGTCGAACGCCTCGTCCATCCGTCGTTCGAGCTCGATCCGTCTGTCCTGCAACTCCGCCAGCCGGTCGTTGTCGCCGTCGAGCGGGTCGATCGACCGGAGCTTTTTTTCCACCGCGCGCAGCTCCTGTTCCGCCTGTTTCATTTCGCGGCGGGCTGCTTCCGACCGTTCTATCTCCTCCTTCGGAGGACGGCGGAGCGTCTTTTCGTAGATTTCGCCTCGCTCCCGTTCGGCGTCTGTGATCTGGGAGTCGTCGCGCCGCACGAACCACTGCTCCTCGATCTCGAAGATCCCTTTACCCGTCCGCGTGTCGCCCTGCAGCTGCGGGTTCTGCTCCGCCAGCCGCAACAGAAATTGTTTGGCCAGATTCTGTTCCCCCGCCATGATCGTCAGGTGGACATTGCGCTGGAGTGTAGCCAGCACATCGCCCGGTTTGGTCGTCCGTCCCCGGGCTTTTCGGAGCAGCGCTTCGGCCCCCGTGCCGCGTCCCGTTGTCAACGCGTCGTCGAACAGCTTGTGCGGATCGGCCATATCCTCGAACTCGAAGTCCAGCCCCTGCAGCGGCAGGTAGTACTGCCATCCCCGAGCCTGAATGTCGCGGTAGGTCTGGACGGTGATCAGGTCGCAGTTTTTCATCACATCGAGCTGGTGCTGTGTCATCTCCCGGATGTCGCGCCACAGCGCCTCGATCATCTTTTTCGGGACGACCGACTCGAACCGGGCGATCGTCTCCTCGACGTGCAGCCGGTTCCACGGCGCTTCCGTCGTTTCGGCATAGGCCGCGATGCCCCATGCGTGGCGTTCCTGCGACGACTTCGCCGCCAGATACTCCTCCGTCGCTTTGTACTTGAAACCCCATTTGCGGCGGATCTCGCTCATCCGTCGCTCGATCTGGCGGAACTTCTCGTCCGTGCGCCGCATCCGCTCCGTCTGCCGACCGAACGCCCGGTTCAGGGCCGAGTAGACGTCGGTGTCTATGTCGGTCGTTCCGCCGTGTTTGCGGACGTAATCCTGAAGCTGGCGCACCGGGATATGGGCATCCTGAAGCTTGCGCCCCATGCGCGTGGCGAGGTTCTCCTTCGTGGTACGGATCGGGTCGTCGGGTCCCGGCTCCCGTTTCTTACGGAACCGGATTTCGTCGGCTTTGTCTGTTTCGGTGGCTTTGTCGGCGAGGTGGTCAAGGTGTTCCATGACCGTTTTCGGCTCGCTTTTTGCTGCTTCCTGCTGGTAGGCCAGCGGTTCGGCTTGCAAAACCGAAACCAATCGCTTATCTTTGATCTCAGATAACGTTGTCTCAGGCCCCGTTTTTTGTATTACAGGTGAACCTGCAATGTCTTGGGAAATTGTTGCACTCGGCCTCGGATTCGTTATCCGGGTAACCAGTTCCAGCAGTTTCCCTTTTTCTATGGATGTCAGTTTGTGATCGTAATACCTGTTTCCGTTATTATCCACAGCCACAACCGATTTTACTGTGTAATCGGTTCCGCCGATATCTAATCCGGATACGTAATATCGGTATTCCGACACATTGGGATGCGCCTGTTGATCGAGATTTACGGAGCTGTCGATAAAGACCGATTGCTCGATAATTTGCGGGATAGCCGCAATGGATTGCAGGTGTTCCGTATCTTTATAGTCGTGCTGTAGGATCTCCCGAATTCCGCCGTTATTCGATCCGCCGTGAAGCATGATCCGTTCTCCCGTATCCCGATTGACGTATTCTCCACGTAGTGTTTTGCCATACTCCAGCGCATTTTTCTTATACTGTTTCAGGTCTTCGCCGGGTGCGATCTCTTTCCCGGTGATCCGTATCGGTTCGCTGCGGCGGAGCTTGTCGAGCCGTTCCGCCTTGCGCTCCCGCGCGCTTTCGTGCGCGGTTTGTGCTCGCAGGCGGATGTCCTGCTCGATCACCTCCATCGCTTCGCTCACCGTGCGCGCCCGCTGCAGATTGTGTTTCGACCGCCAGAGGAGGTAACGCAGGTCTGCGTCCGTCAGCTTCAGGTCGATGCCCAGCGCGTCGCGGAAGAAAGCCCGTACCGCCGCCAGCATGCGCCGGAATACCCCCGGCGTTACATTGCCCTCGGCCATCTCGGCCAGATACTCGTCGCCGGCTACCGTCTCACCGCCGTGCTCGTCCAGCAGCTCGCGTCCGCGCCGGGTATCCCGGACGGCGTCGAACACCCGCCGGTAGAGCTCGTCGGCCCGTTCTCTCCCGAGCAGTTCCGGGAGTCCGTAGTGTCCCACCGCCTCGTGGAGAATGGTCCGTTGAACCTCCGCCGCGTCGGCGCAGTTGGCGAGCACCACGGCGATCTCGCCCGTCGCGCGGTCGTGCCAACCGGTGGCGCCGCGTTTTTCCCTGAATCGGCTTTCCTCCCCGGAAATCTCGTCCGCGGAGCGCACCACGCGCACCCGTACACCCAATTCGTCGGCTAAGGTCTGAGCCGCCGATGCTTTTTCTCCCTCCCGGAGGGTGGGATTGGCGAAGTTTTTGATTATATTTGTGGCAGAAGAAATGGCCCTGTCGTTTTCGCCTGCAAGGTAATTGGGCCCTTGGGTTAAGACGACGTTTTTGGGCGTACTGCCGCCGGGATTCTCTCCGCCTCCAATGTAATTGGGCCATTGGGTTGAGATAAACTTGGCGGCTTTTTCTTTATCCACCCAGCGAAGCAATCCGTTGTTGATCCAGTTGATAATTCCGCCTACCCGGTCTTTGGGATAGAGGCTGCGAATGTCATTTACCTCCACATCCAGATTTCGGGTATCATCGCTTTTTCTAACCCGTAGCACAACCACGAAATTGGTTCCGTCGTGTTGCAGCTCGGTGAGGATAACCCGGCTGCCGGGTTGCGTTTTGCTGTCGAAGACGGCGATCGGTTCGGCCAGCGCGCGCGGCAGATCGGCCACCTCTTCCAAGGCGAAGGGGTGGTTGCTTGCGTACTCCGGATTGGCTTTTTCGGCCAGTCTTGTGGCGGACAGCTCGATCGGGAGGTCGGGAATCCCGGCGGAAAGCAGCGCGGAACTCGGACGGCCCAGCCGGTAGACGTGTCCGGCGGGCAGCGTGCCGTCTATCTGCTGCCGCAACTCGGCGTTGAACCGCTCGTTGATCTGCTCGGGCGAGAGCCGGTCGACCTCTTTCTGTCGGAACCGAATGTCGAGCTCCGCCGTGGCGTCGGCCACCAGCTCCCGGCGCTGCTGCTCGTTACCGCGCTCGTACACCCGAACAGGGATGTGTAGACGTTCCAGTTGGCGCACCAGTTCCGTGTCCGTATCGGAAGGAACGACAGCCAAACGAACCTCGTCGAAGCCGACGGCCCGGTACGGCTTGGCCTCGAAATACCACGTAGCCATCGATTGGATCTCCCTGACGATGTCCGCGATCTCCTCCGCAACCTCCATCGTCATGTCGGAATAGAAACCCCGCAGGTAATTGTATATACCTTTCGGAGTATGCGATTTGGCCACAGCGTCTTTCACGTTCTCCACGAAATCCATAGCGTCGGAAAAGCTTCCGGACGCCGATGGAACGCTCACCTGCTCAAGACGTGCGGTAAGTCTGTCTTTCTCGGCCTGGTATTCCTCGTGCGAAAGAGCCTGAATACGCTGCCGGGCCTCATTGCGAATGTCGTCCAGATCCGTAAATTCCTTGGTCGCTGCGCCGAAAATATCGCTTCTGAACAGTCCTGTACCGCCTTTGGCAGCCTGTTTCTGCATGGCTTTGACCACGTTGTCGAGCGTGATTTCGTCATAAAGAGACTCCCACTTGCGGCTGTTGCCGCTCGGGGTGAACGGCTCTTTGTCGTTTCGGATTCCCTTTTTCTCCACGACGCCGGTAAATAACCCTTCCAACCACTCCTCGAATTTCTTCGAGTCGACTCTTTCGTCTATCTTTCGCTTCGTCGTTTCAAAGTCGGTCTCCGTCTTTCGGTTCCCGTTCTCGGCATAATCGAGGGCCGATTCGATCGTCTTGCCGATCAGCCGCTCGACCCTGAACGGTTTCAGGACCTCCAGCTCGATCCCGTGCCGCCCGAGGAGTTGCTTCACCTCATCCTCCAGCGCGTCATAACTCTCGTTCTTAAGCCTGTCGATACCGATTTTTTCCAGCGTCTCTTCATACAGGGCGATTTTGTTGGCCGGGTATTTCTCAACCTCGTGTTGTTCGTACTCCTGCACGGCGTTTCCGGTCTCAGCGAGGTAGAATTGCTTCGCGCCGTAGTCCCCCAGAAAGTGTTTCACGAGACTTTCCGAACCGAGTCCGTCGATCTGTCTTTCGTAATTGGACGGATGAAAACTTACAGGGTTGAAGAACGGCAGGCTTCCAGCTTTGTTTGCCCGACTGTAAATATCGCTTGTTTTCTTCTCGTTCAGTTTATATCCCACCTCCGGGAACGTGGGAGTCCAGGCATCGCCGCCGTACACCCGGTTTCGCCGGTCGGACGGGTCTATGCTGTTTTTGTCAAAAAGCAGGGAGATTTCGCCGAATTCCGCATGTCCCATTTCGGCCTGTGTGATGGCGATACTCGGCATGGGGAAGCCGCCGAGGGAGAACGACTTTTTCAGTTGTTCCCCGGTGGTGTTGTGGACGGCGACCAGCGTATTCTTCTCGGTTTCGTTTTGTTGAGGTCGCCGATAGCGGATGTCGTCGCTTTCGGAACCCTCGGCTACAGTTTCCCCTGCCGGTAGAGCTCCCGGCTCAGTTCGACCAGCTCCTGCGTCGTCTTGTCCGGATACTGTTCGCGAATGTTCCGGGTCGCCTGTTTCCACGCCTCGTCCCGTTCCATCCCCTGCTCCTGAAGTCGTTTCATCTCCTTGTAAACGACCATCGGAACCGTATATTGGGGCGTGAAGAAGCTTCCGTCCTCGAGGGTCAGAAAGCGGTGTAGTGTCATGTAGCCCCGCTCTTCGGGGGTTGGCTGCGGCGAGGGTGAGGTTTGATTTTCCATCGTGTTTTCGGTTGGCGGATTCAATAATGCGTTTGATCGTCGCGTCGGTAACCGGCTGCGACAAATCTACGGAAAATACTGGCTCTGTGGTGGTGTTGTACAGGGACGGCGCAAAGAAACGCTCGGTAGAATAGGCAATATACTCCCGTCCCAGCTGCATGGCGGTCATTTTCCCGGTTAAATAAGCGTTGACAGCTTCATTCAACTCAGGGATGTTTTGCGCCCGCATGTGGTCGATCCCGATATCTTCGGCCGTTTGGCGGTACAGTGCCTGCAATTCGGCGTCGCTCAGCCCGCTCTGTTCGACAGCCCGATGGCCGCCGACTTCGTGGTGGTAGACGCGTTCAACTTCGCCGAGATCGACGATTTCCGAAGCGTTGATATAGACTTCGCCGAAGAGGTAGAAACCTTTGGGCGGTGCGTATTCGTGGTTCGGGTCGCTGGCTTCGATGGCTCGTCGCGCTTTTTTTGGCAGTTCGTCGAGCGTGGAGAAGACGACGGCCTGTGTGCCGGAGGCCCGATTCAGTTCCCGGACGATCTCTTCGACCTGCGCGCGGTGCGTGGTCGAGAAGTCCGGCTCGGGGGTCGCTTCGTCGGCCTCCGAACGAAGAAACGGAACGGTATCGATCTTGTCGTTCGCCGACTGCAAAAAAGGTGTCGTCCCGACCTCATCGCTCCGCATTGCAGAGGTCGTGCCACGAGCGGCGTCGTACTCCTCTTGCCGTCGGGCCTCTTCGTCGCTCATCTCCAATCGCGGGTCTGCGTCGCGCAGGGCTTTGGCCGCCTCGAACGCCTCGCGATTGGAATGTACCCGGTTCAGTACGTCGAGGATTGAGCTGCGGATATCCGTATCCCACGACATCGGAACTGTTCCGTGGTCCATTTCCTGTTCCAGTTGTTCCGCATATCGATCCACCGTCATTCCGTTTCTGGCCAGCAGGTTGAACCGTGCCCGTCGTTCGGCGGGGCTGTCGGCGAATCCGAGTTCGGTGGCCAGCCCGCGCCGGGAACCTTCGTCCGTCCACCGGAATTTCAGCCCCTCGGCGATGTCTCGCAGGATTTTGTCCTCCAGCGAGAGGTAATCGCCCAAGGCCTGCGACTGGCGGCGGAGGGTCGTTCGCGGAGCAGTCGCCGCCGCGGTCGTTTCGCCTCCCGTTTCGGACGGATCCGCTTCGGCAATCCCGGCGGCGTCGCGCAGGGCGGCGACTTCTCGTTGCAGTTTCTGGACCTTGGTCCGGTTGGCCAGTCGGGTATTGATCTCTTCGGAGCGGTTGTCCGAGAGTTTTTTGATCTTCGCTTCGTAGATGCCGATTTGCCGGGCGATCTCCTCCCGGGCCACCTCTTCTCCAAAGTCTTCCGCAATGGCCCGGAACATCTCGGCGGGTTCGAGCGCAGCATAATCTTTCGTTCCGTCCTTTTTTCGGGGAATATTTTGCGCCGACTCTTGCGCGTTCGGCCCGAAAGTTGTATCTTTGAACAAAGAGGTTTTTGGAGAGTTTCCCGCTGGCGCGGTTGCACCCGTCGAATGGCCGCTATTAACTTCGGAAGCATCGGTGTCAATGCTTTCTCCCACTGCGGGTACGGAATAGACCTCAGGTTTACGGCGCGAGTATCTCTTTTTAAAGATACCCGCGCTGTTTACATTCCAATAAGCTCCGTCTTTCGACAACTGGACGAACAGCGTGTTGTTATGGTTGTCCGGTAATTCAAGAAGATAAGTTTGGTTTTCGCCTATCTTTGCTCCTTCCCGGATATCTGTGTATTGTTTGCCGACAAGTTCTACGAACTGTTCTACGGAATCATACCCGGCATTTCTTATCTGATCGCCGTGTCCGGCTTCGATATGTGCTAATCCGTATCCGTGATTTTTACCGTCCGGGCCTACTCTGTTTTCTCCCGTGCTGAGTCTAATAGGTGCTGGTGTAAGCCCCGTTTCTTCGGCAATCTGTCCGAAATCGATACTTCCGTTCGAGGCAGTGACAAACGGCAGACCGTTTTCGTCGATTTCGGGTTCAAGGTTTGCGGAACCGATTCTGTTTTGTGATTGTGTAGTTGTGTTGTCCGGAGTCCCTATTTGCGTAGATTGAGAGTTTTCCTGCGCCGATTGTTCCGCCGTCTGCGTCTCCGGCGCCGTTTGTGCCGATTGCGGTTGCTGCTGCTCCTGCCGGGGCGGCGCGACGATGCTCCTCACGTCCAGCAGCGTGTGCGCCTCCTCTCCGTTCTCGTTCGTGAGGAGCTGACCCGTAGACGGGTCGACCGGCACCGCGTCGATCTCCACTGCACCGTTCCGGTCGGTGGAGACCTGATTGATATAAGCCTGCGATCCGTCCGCCAGCGTTACCGTCTCTCCGGCCAGTGCGTTCAGGTCGATCCCCTTGTACGCCGCCACCCGAGGCGTCGGGTCTTCCCCCGCCGCATTGGCCTCCTCGACGATCTCTTCGACGGCGGCAGCCTCCGCCTCGGCTTGGGAAATGGTTTCCAACTGCTGGCGGAACTCGGTTTCGTATTGTTCAGGCGTTGTGGTTTCGCCCCGTTTCAGCTCTTCGACGCTCCGTTGCGAGGTCTCGCCGGTCTTCGGGTCGATCACGAAGACCGTTCCGTCCGCCGTGCCGTTTTCTCCGGCCTCCAGTGTGCCGCCCGCCAGATAGAAGCTATTTCCCTCGAGGTCCGTAACCGTTTCGAGGTTCCCCGTGTCGCGGTTCTTGCGCTGCTCGAACCGTCGTTGCGCCTCGGCCGCCGCAGCCTGTTCCCGCATCGCCTCCTGCATATCCTGCGTTACGCGACCCTCCACCTGGTGAGCCACATAGTCCATCGCTGCCGCCCGATCCTGCATCGAAACCGCGCTCCAGTCTATTTGACCGAGTTTTTGAGCCTGTTCTTGCCGCGTTCCGGAGGCCATGATCTGTTGCAGCGACTCGCTCAGGGTCGGGTCGCTGATCTGCGAACGCAGTTTCGCCCCGGTCCGGGCATGGCGGGCATGGTCGAAAGCCACGATCGGCGTCCGGACGGCGCCCATGGCCGTACTCATGGCCACCACTCCCAGAATGGTGTTGAATTGCGCCTCGGGCGAGAAGTTCTCTTTCAGTCGTTCCGTCTCTCCGGTCAGGATCGGTTCGAGAGCGTTCGAGAACTCCTCCTCCAGAGCCTCCATCGTGCCTCCGTTCCATTTGAACACATCCCCCACATAGTTGTCGAACCGTCGTCCTCCCGGCGTTTGGGTGAACTTGCGAATCGGTGCCAACGCCTCTCCCACCTTCGTTTTTTGCATCCACCGGGGGAAGATTCGTCCCGCTCCGGCAAATGTTCCCCAGAATTCCGATCCCAACTCGACCCCTGCGCTGACGTACGATTTCCAGCCGCGTTCCCATTCCGAAGTGGGCCGGGCCAGCCGGGCCGTGTAGTTTCCCTCGGCGTCGAGCCCCACGTCGTACTGATCGTTGGTTCGTTGCGCATAGTTTCGATAGGTGGTCTGCGAGAAGGGCGCCATAGTCGCCCCTCCAATCAGCGAACCCGCGATATTGGCTCCCTGTTTGGCTGCGTAGCGTCCCGCGCTGCTTTTCAGTGCCGCCCCTGCAAGCTCTTTCGCACCGGATTTTCCCGCCATTTGGATTCCATTTACGATTCCTTTGCGTGCCAGTCCGCGCACGGCTCCGGCTGCTGCGCCGCCCAATCCGCCGGTCAGCCCCATCTCGATCAGAAACGGTACATTTTCACCGATGAACTGTCCGAACTTTTCTGCCGTTGTCGCGCCTCCGAACATCTGGAGTCCCGCCTGCGCGTCGAGGCTTACTAAATAGGCCCCGGCCATGGCCTTTTCTCCGTCGGTTAGCTCTTCTCCACGGGCCGCTTTGGCGTTGATCGAATTCAGCCGACTCAGGTGTACGGTCTCGGCCCATCCAAACGAAACAGCATCTTCCACGTTTCGGGGAGCAATGCCGTGCAGAAACTGGTCGAACCGCGACTTTCCTGCTTTGTCTTTGCTGAAGATTGCCTGCGCTCCTGTTGCTAACAGGCCGGGAATGGTGGTATATCGAAATGCTTTTTCCATGGGCCCCATCTCTTTTTGAGGCTGGGCATGGATCGCCTGTTCTAATTCGGAATAGGTATTCTGGTAATATCGGGCGTGATCGAGAAAATAGCGTGCCGCGTCGAAGTCCGATTGTTCTTGCGGCTTGTAGTGATGTCCGGTTTCAGCTATAACGCGCCCTGCATAGGCAGTTTCGGGGAAACCGCTCATCAGTCTGTTTTGATCAGTCCATGCGTTTCCCCGGGCCGTGGCGGATCGGGCATTTTCAGTACTTTGAGCTCTCCATCCCGGTTCGCGTTTTTGGTATTCCGCCTGCCACTCTTTGATGGCCTCATCTACGATTTTGGTAGAGCCGTGAATGCTTTCCCGGATCGCTTTGTATTCCGGCGTATCCCAGTCTGCGTCCAATTTTTCTCGGGCCTTTTCACGGACGCTTTCGCTGTTTCTCTCGTCGAGGAATGTTTCGACCCGATGTCGGAAAATATCCTCCGGCGTCATTTCGCGCAGCGTCTCCCGTGCGACTTCCTGAAGACTTTGCGTGGGATGGAAGATTCCCGGTTTGCTGCCGCTCGGACGCACCCCTTGTTTGATGGTCTCTTCCACTTGTGCCACGGCCTCGTCCGCATTCCATGCCGGTTTGCGACTGGTGTATGTGTCATACGGTAGTGTCGGCAATTTCAACTCCGTCCGCGGGTTCGACGCTTTTGTTTCTGGCAGCAGCTCTTTCCACGACGGAGTCGGTTTCGAGGCAGGCGTGGCCGCCGGGATCACGTCTCCGAAGTCGGTCTGTACCGTCGGCGTGCCGGGCGGGGCGATTCGCGAGAGATCGACGGAGTCCGTTACCCCGTCCGGAATCGGCGAGGCGGCATAAGCTGCCGCCTCCCGTGCTTTTTTCCGGGCGATAAATTTGGCATACAGTTTTCTGTCTTCCGATTCAGCCATGAGATTCTATTTTACTACGATTAATCCGGCATCTTCCACGACTCTCCTGACTGATGCCTCCGGCGTCGGCTCCGGCATGCCGAACACATCCCGGGCCTCTTTGATTGTGATTGTATTGCCTTTGATTTGTTTCGTTCGCTGCATCCAGTCGTGCATGCCGCGGACATAATTGACGTACTGTTTGTGGTTGATTTGGGCATACCCCGACGTCGGTTTTGGGGCCACGCCGTACGGATGTTCCGCATCCGGATCGTAAAAGCCTCCGGAGACCATCCGGTTGTAGAGTCGGCTGACGAGTCCCTCCTGAGTTACCGTCAGTTTGCCGTTTTTCAGGGCTCCTCGCAAGTCTGCCAGCTCCTCGTCGGTCAGCTCGTTGTTCATCCAGTTCGGTGTTTTTCCCGCCATCCATTCACCGTACGGACCTTTTTTCGCCGATTCGCGCTGGTCGGTGATCAGGTCGATCACGCCGGCGATGTCTGCCCAGCGTTCCGGCGTCAGGTCATCGTATCCGCCGGTCGAATAGTTGCGGATCTTGATCTGAGGGTGTTCTTTGGCGAGTCTCGCCCACTGCACTGCCCGATTTTTGTTCGCGGTCTCTTCGTCCGACTTCATCTTGTCGTACTTGTACTGCAGATCCGAGCGATACTGAGAGGATTTGACCCCCAATTCGGCCGCTTTCTCGGTCAGCTGCCGATTGTGCTCCAAGTCCCCCTTGTACAGGTCGATATACCCTTTGCGACGGGCCGAAAGCGCATCCGCTTCCGCTTTGGCTGCCTGCAGGTTTGTCTGATCTTTCCGAATCGCGGCCAATAGCTCGTTCTGATCGTATCGTTGCTTCTCGTTGCGGTAGAGGTCGTCCAGCTGTTGCAGCCGACGGTGGATCTCCTCGATCGGCTTGTTGTCCACCGGCGTCGGTCGTAGGCCTGCGCTGGCCGCGATCCCCTTGCCGAGCAGCGAAAAAAGGTTATTGAAAGATTGCAGCACGGCTTGCGTTTTCAGCCGCCGCTCCTCGTCCACTCGCCGACGAGGCTTTTGAGAGGCCAGCACGATATCCGCCAACGGGTTTCGACCTGTACGCCGGTACTCTTCGACGGCCCGGGGCAACTGCCGGTCGATCTCGTCGATCTTTTCCAGATAGGCCCCCGGATCTCGTTGCGCCGCCCGGAGCGGGGCAAGGTACGGAGCCACGTCGCCGTATCCCGAAACCGCCTGTCGGCTCAGCTGCTGTGTCGCAGGGGGTGCTGTGGTCGGTTGGGGCTGCGCGGGTTGAGTCGTTGCAGGCTCTTCGACCGCCGGGGCGTTCGTCGCGTTCGCCGCGGGTGTGGCCGACTCTTCGGCGGCCGGTTGCGCGGTCGGAACCGACGGGATTTCTGTCGGTTCGGTATTGTGTGGAAGGAGCGTTTTCTCCTTCTCTTCTTTTGTTGCGTAGGTCATATCTGCGTTCTGCGGGTGAGGTCTTTCATGCCGATACCGGCGGTCGATAAGGCGGGAACGTTCAGTGTCGGCATGGGCGGAGCGACTTTCCCGACCGTGTTGGCCAGACTCTTTGATACATAGGCCGGCTCGGCTTTCTTCGCCTGCCGGGCCGCCGCTTTAGCGCCGTTCGTGCCCTCCAGCCCGTAGGCCGACAGAAAACCGCCGGCAGTCTGGGCGAACTGACCGATCATCTCGTTCGTGGCTTGCGCTTTGCCCATCTGGACATTGAGGAGGGCGTCGTCCAGCGAGTCCGCGCGGTTTTGATAGTTCTCCTTGAGCCGCTGCTTGTACTCCGTACCCATACCGGCGATCTGAGACACGGCGTCGGCATAGCTGTCGTTCAATCGTCCGGCGGCGGCCACTTTGGCCTCGTCGCTGGCGCCGGACTTGACGGCGTTGTTGTTCAAGGCCTCCTGCTGCCGCTGGTTCTGCCGACGCAGCAGGGCCAGCGTCGAACGGGCGGATTCCGTGTCCAGATAATTCGTGTTTTTGTCGTGGGCGTACTCTTTGTTGAGCGCATCTTTGCGTTGCAGAAGCTGTTTTTCGGCCTTTTGGGCTTGTTTGCGTGCGCTGAGCCCCGAGAACAGAGTCCCGAGGGCGGAAACGCCTGCGCCGATTGCTGCTCCGATCATGGTTGTGCGTGATTTGGTTTTCGTGGAGCTAAGGTACCGGACCCGGGGTTCCGCCGGGGCAAAAGATCGGGACTATAGTCCCAAACATCGGGAGCGTCGGCCCGATCTTTTGCCGCTCCGAGAGTCCGTTCGGTTTACATTTGCTCCATGCCGAAGCCGAAACCCCAAGAGATCACCCCCGCGTTGCGGGACGAGATATGCAGCCTGTTTGCCGAGACGCATAACGCGTCGGAGGTGAGCCGTGCCACCGGCGTCAGCGACTACCGCGTGAGACGGATCTGGAACGCCTTGTCAGCCGACGAGCGGGAGGGGTATGCGGCGACCGTGCAGGCCACTGTACAGCGTGCTGCCACCGCCGTGATGGAGCGTCAGGCCGATGAAGTGGCCGCGTATGCTGAAAGCCTGCTGCGTGTGCGCGGCAAGGCCCTCGACGTCCTTGAACGGATGCTCAACGCCCTTCCCGCCGAGGATCCGCAGTGTTTCTCGCTGTTGAAAGACCTCGGTAAGCTCCTGCGCGACCTTCATGAGATGGGCGACCCGTCCGACAGCCGGCAGTCCGACGCTTCCGAGGACTTTTACCGGCTGTTGAAATCGCCGGCGACGATCAATATTCAAAACAATTATTATGGAAAGAGCGAGACAGAGCCTTCCGATTCAGGGGATCAATCGGGCCGAGTCGGACGACACGGTGGCTGACGGTGCCTGCGAGGATATCTATAACCTGCGTTACCGCGCCGGTTCGTTCGAGACGGTCTGCGCTCCGCAGTTGATTCGTCCGGTGAATGATTGGTCCGGTTTTAGTGCGGTTATTCGGCTGGACGATATGCCCGAAGATGAGTATGCGGCCCGTCGGGGCGATGAATTGTGGCGGGTGCGTCTGGCGGAGGGGAGTGCCTTGCCGCAGGAGAAGATCATGGATTTTCCGAAAGGAGCTGCGGATGCGCGGTATTTCGGCTTCGGGCGGATGCTCTACGTGAACTACGAGCAGGGGGGCGAGCTGCAGGAGCAGTGTTTCCGCTACCGGGACAACGCCTTCGAGCGGGTCGATTTCGCGGCCGTCGCCCCTCCGGCGATGCAGGTCGCGTGCGACGACATGAAGTCGGCGGCAAAAGAGGAGTTTGCCCCCAATCCGCAGAGAGACTATTCGGCCGTCAAGATCGCGCACATCGAGCGTTATGACGACGACCCGGCCTCGAACAAAGAGGATTTTTTCTACAACGTCGGCGTCGGCGCCCTGAACGAAGAGGGCTACATCTTTGGGACTGCCTATATCTTCGCCGCCTACAAACTCTTCGACGGGTCGATCGTCAAACCCGGCGCTCTGGGCGTAGTCTCCGGCGACCGGGGAACTTTCGTCGGCTCTCCCTATCTGTATCGGTATACGAAAAAAGAGGGTGTTTTCGATTATTACGGTCGGGTGCAGGGGGTTCGGCCGACCGTTTCGGTCGTCGTCCCGCCCGAGGTGGCGGACAACGACCTGATCCGGAGCGTCGTTCTGTTGTCGACCCGCAACGAACCGACCTGGGAGTACGAAAAGGTCCACGAAAAGTACGGAACGGAGGGTTACCCGGCGGTCAGCCAAGGGTACGGCGTCTACGACTGTAGCCATGGGTGTATCTGGAACGCCGCCCTGGACGAACCCCAAAACACGTTCTACGAGGTGGCCGAACTCGACTTCCGGGCGGGGAAAAATTCGGTCGTGCTGACCTGGACCGAACACTACGAACACATCGTGAACAACCCGGTCTACGAGGCCAACTATTCGATCCACGAGACCCGCTCGGGCGGTAAGTACGAATACAACAACCGGATGCACATCTTCGACCTCCGGCCCCGATTGTACGTCCCGCCGACCGATGCCGTCTTTATGGACGGTTATGCGAATGAAAAACGGGTCGAGAGTCCGGACATTCGGTGCGGAATCGATTATACGCTGACCGTCGACGGCCGGACGGTCGTCGTCCGTACGACCTTTCCCGGTCACTACTGGGAACGGAAGCAGACCCAGGCGGCGAAACCGACTCCGGACTCTCCGGATCCCGGCCCCGAACCGATCGTCGTCCGAACCCGTCTGTGGTACATCCGAGCCTTGCACTCTTATCCCGACAGTCGGGCCGAGAGGGCGGACATCTGGGTGCAGGAGGCGGGTCGGACGATCGCCCATAAATCCGTCCCGCTGATCTCCAGCCCGGGGGCCAACCTCTCGTTCCGTCAGTTGCAGATCGAGTACGACTCGAACAACAAGGTTACCACCTGGACGCAGCGCAATACGATTCCGGAACGGTTGGAGCTGGCGGAGGATCCGGACTCGGATTACGTCCCGGCGCCGGATGCGGAGACGAATCCTGTGTTGCTCGAACCGAACAAGATACAGGTTTCCCGCTCCTCGAACCCGTTTGTCTACGATCCGGCACACATCTACACAGTCGGCGGCAGCGGCGAGCGGATTCGGCAGATCATCTCGACCGCCGAGCGAATGACCGAAGCCGTCTACGGCTACCAGCCGCTGCTGGTCTTTACCGACCGCACGGTCTACGCCCTGGAGAGCGGTGAGGGGGAGATGCTCTATGCCCGTACGATTCCGATCCTCTCGCGGACGATCGTCGAGGGAACCAACGCCGTGGAGGGCGAAGGAGCAGTCTTTTTCGTCTCCACATCCGGCATAACGGCTATCGTTCGCGGTCAGATCTCCTCCGTATCCGATGCGATGAAACGATGGGCCGGTCTGCGGCCGGCCGACGAGGTTTTGGCCGATTTCGACGACTATGCCCGCTCAGCTCGATTGATGTTCAATCGCAAGGAGTCGGAGTTGATTGTCTATAATCCGGCCACCGATTATGCCTATATCTATTCGCTCTCGGGCCAGTATTGGACGCGGCGGGCGTGGGATGGGGTAGTGGAACCCTATTTCAACGAGTTGGCGACCGAGGCGGGTGTCGCTTCACTCTCGGAGGAGGACCCGGCGAGGCCGGTGGCGGAGTGTCGATTGATCACCCGTCCGTTGAAGCTCGGTTCGCTGGAGTACAAACGCCTGGAGACGCTCGCCGCCCGGATGCGGCGGGGCGAGGGGCTGAGTTTTAGGTTGGAGGTCGAGGGGTCGGACGACGCGATCCGATGGTTTTCGTTGCGGTCGGAGCAGAACCGATCGATGATTCGTCGCACGCCGTCATCGTTTCGCTACCACAGGTTCCGATTGGTGGGGAGCGGGGCGGACTACCTGACGATCACGCATTTCGACGTCGAGTTTTACAACCGTTTTATCCACCGCCTGCGATGAAAAACCGATTAGACACGAAGTTGGAGCGTGAGCGGATCGGGCGCATTGTCCGAGCGCGTCGCGAGGAGTTGCGTCTCACGTTGCGTGAGTTGTCGACAGAGAGCGGTGTAGCTCTCGGAGCCTTGTCTCAGCTGGAGCGGGGGCACAATTTCTCGGCTCACACCTTGATTCGGGTCTGCGACACGCTGGATCTGAGAATCTCGGTGGTTACGGAGGTCGGGTAGGGGCTCGAGGGTTTATGCTCTAGAAGAGCAAAATAAGAGCAATGGAGATTTTGGTAATATCTAATTTGCAATAAATCAATCATATATATTTATTTGTTATTCGTCTGGGGGGCGAGTGGTCGCAAGTTCGAATCTTGTCACCCCGACATTAAGGAAAGCCTTGTAAATTCGTTGTTTAGACGGCGATTTACAAGGCTTTTTTCGTTTTTACGCGAATGTTTACCGGGGCTGTGCAGACACAGATCTTGGCCGTTGTCTTCGGCGTTGATATTCATCCGAGTCCTTGAAATGTGCCCCATGACTGAAATTGAAATCAGGTATGCGGATGAATATCGTCCCAGTCGGCGCCGTTGTTCGAGCCGATCAGCCAGTTGAAAGCATAATGACGCTCCATGACGATATCACCGTTGAGTTCCGCCGGGGCATCCTGGTTGTTGATCCGCGCTTCGACGCAAGCCCAGTCGTAGCGCAAGGTCAGATCGGCGGCGTCTAAGATTTCTGCCTCGGACCGCATCCGAATGCGAGATAACAGTTCGTCCATATCCCTCTGTTTGTCCAGAAAATCGCCCATCGCTTGGATGTCGGATATTTCGGACGGGAATCGTAGCTCGTCGACGATTCCGGTGGCCCAGAAGAGTGGATGGGCGGCTTCGTAACGCCATTCAAATGGCCAGTTGGCAGATTGTTCCGGTTTCGGATCGGCGAGGTAAGCCTTCTCTTTTTCGGTCAGGAAGGGACGGAGGTCATATTGTTTGTCTCGGGCGTTGAACGTGTCAAGCTCCTTGTTGCGGTCGGGCTTTTCGGCTAGCATTCCATGGGCATAGGAGGCGAGGCTAAACAAGGTCACGGCTCGTCGGATCGTCTCTTCGGGAGTGCGGATTCGGGCTTCGCTCTCCATCACCTCGCAAAGCAGATGCTCGTTGAAAGGAA
>JAIDFC010000103.1 GCA_029054535.1 Rikenella sp.
CTCGTGGGCTCGGAGTTGTTTATAAGAGACAGCCGTTGTTTGTATCGGCAGCTTCTTTATTATCAATAACTTCACGCCGTACTCTTACCAGAAGATGTTCTCGCTGCTGAGCGATATTTCCAAACAGAAGCAGGAGATGAAGTTTCAGGACGGGATTTTCTTCAACGGTATTCCGGACATGAGCATCCGGATCGGGCATCAGGACCAGAAGACGGGGAAGTTGACTGATATTCTCATCTATAATAACAAGACATACAGCAAGATGCAGACGACGGTGGCCGATTCGGGGTATATCCGGATCTCGGACGACCGGAAGTATCTGATCGTGATGCTGTACAACGGGCAGATTTACGAGGAGAATCGGGATTACCAGTGGTTTTCGCGGAATCAGTTGAGTCATCATATTTTCGACGATCAACTTTTGCTGGTTCCGCTGTCGGGGTTCGCTTTCGAACGGTCGGACCAGGAGCAGTTTGCCTCGAGGAGCGAAACCAAAAACATGAACCAGCTCGCGTATACGATCGACTCGCTGAAACATGCTCAGGATTCGATGGTTACGGTGTTCGAGAATCGGCTGGTCAAGTCGCACCTGATCCGGAATCTGAGTATGGCGGCCGATCTTGACTCGTTGCCGGCTTTGCATGAGGCGTCGGTGCTGCGGATCCTCGACACGATGAGCGTTGAAAATCGGAATGCCGTTTTCGGACAGGCGGCGTCGTGGGCTGAGGAGGCACGAGGGTATGCGGATTACGAACAGGATTTCATGCGCTATACGGCCGATCTGCTCTATCGGGCGCAGGCCGATTTCCAACGCAAGATCGCACTACCCTTCTCCATCATGATCTTTTTCCTGATCGGAGCGCCGCTCGGGGCGATTATCCGGAAAGGAGGGCTGGGGATGCCGATCGTCGTGTCAGTCATCTTTTTCGTCATCTATTACATCATCATGATCACGGGCGAGAAGTTCGTCAAGGATGGCGTCTGGCCGGCTTTCTGGGGGATCTGGATCTCGAGTCTCATCCTCTTCCCGATCGCGATCTTCCTGACCTACAAATCGACCAACGACTCGGCTCTGTTCAATCCGGATGCCTATAAAAAACGGCTGGAACCGGTGTTGGAACTGTATCGACGCATGCGGGGACGATGGTTCAAGAATCGGAGTTAAAAAATACACGTACAACATACTTTAGAACCTAAAAACATGGAACGTAGCAGACTGAATACCATAGAGGAGGCGATCGAAGATTTTCGGCGGGGCGAATTCGTGATCGTGGTCGACGACGAGGATCGCGAAAACGAGGGCGATTTGATTATCGCGGCCGAACTCATTACGCCGGAGAAGGTCAATTTCATGCTCAAACATGCGCGGGGGGTACTGTGTGCGCCGATCACGCTGTCGCGGTGTCGCGAGCTCGACCTGCCGCACCAGGTGTCGGAAAATACGTCGGTGCTCGGGACGCCGTTCACCGTAACGATCGACAAACTCGAAGGGTGCAGCACGGGGGTTTCGGCATCGGACCGTGCTGCGACGATCCGGGCCTTGGCGGATCCGACGGCCACGCCGGCGACGTTCGGGCGGCCGGGGCATATCAATCCGCTCTATGCGCAGGACAGAGGTGTTTTGCGGCGGGCCGGACACACCGAAGCGGCGGTCGATCTGGCACGTTTGGCGGGACTCTATCCGGCCGGGGCATTGATGGAGATCATGAACGAGGACGGGACGATGGCACGGATGCCGGAGTTGCTCGAATTCGCCGAAAAACACGGTCTGAAGATTATCTCGATCGCCGACTTGATTGCTTATCGGTTGCGCGAGGAGTCGATCGTCGAACGCGGGGCGAGGGCGACGCTGCCGACGCAGTGGGGCGATTTCGATATCGTGGTCTATCGACAGAAGAGTAACGGGCTGGAGCACATGGCTTTAGTCAAGGGAGAATGGGACGAAGAGGAGCCGGTTTTGGTGCGGATGCACTCGTCGTGTGCGACAGGAGATATTCTGGGGTCGTGTCGATGCGATTGCGGGGCGCAGCTCCACAAGGCGATGGAGATGGTCGAAAAGGCGGGAAAGGGGGCGATCGTCTATCTGAATCAAGAGGGGCGAGGAATCGGACTCTTCAACAAAATCAAGGCATATAAACTCCAGGACGAGGGGCTGGATACGGTCGAGGCGAATTTGAAGCTGGGCTTCAAGGCTGATGAGCGGGATTATGGCGTGGGGGCTAGCATTTTGCGCGACCTCGGGGTGCGGAACATCCGGTTGATGACCAACAATCCGCAGAAGCGGGCCGGGTTGGAGGGCTATGGCTTGCGGATTGTGGAGAATGTGCCGATTGTGATCGCGCCGAACAAGTACAATGCGCATTACCTGGAGACGAAGGAGAAGGATATGGGCCATACGCTGGGGTTGTTTTCGAAGAAGGGCTAAGGGGTTTTCCGTGTTCTTAGCACCGAC
>JAIDFC010000104.1 GCA_029054535.1 Rikenella sp.
TTGTTGTATCGTTGTCAGCCGCCGGCGTGCAAGCGGCATCCGGAGTGGGCTTCGCGGGCGGTGATTTATGAGTTGAACGTGCGGCAGTTCTCGCCGGAGGGGACTTTCGGGGCGGTCGTGGCGCAATTGCCTCGTTTGCAGGCGCTCGGGGTGGATATCTTGTGGCTGATGCCGATCTACCCGATCGGCGAGGAGCGGCGCAAGGGGACGCTGGGGAGCTATTACTCGGTGAGGGACTATTGTGCGGTGAACCCGGAGTTCGGGACATTCGACGAGTTCCGGGCCTTGGTGGAGGCGATACACAGGGCGGGGATGCGGATCATTTTGGACTGGGTGCCGAACCACACGTCGCGCGATGCGGTGTGGGTGAGTCGACATCCGGAGTGGTACAAGCACGATCCGGAGACGGGAGAGATCGCCACGCCGTACGACTGGACGGACACGGCGCAGCTGGATTACGACAACCCGGAGATGCGGCGGGGGATGACGGAGGCGATGCTGTTCTGGCTGCGCGAGACGGCGATCGACGGCTTTCGAGTGGATATGGCGATGCTTGAACCGTTGGCTTTTTGGGAGACGTGTGTGCCTGAGTTGGAGACGTTTATGGAGGCGCAGTCGCGGGGACTGTTCATGCTGGCGGAGGCCGAGGGGCCGGAGTTTCACCGGGTGGCGTTCGATGCGACCTATTCGTGGGAGGTGCATCACTTGATGGTGGATATCGCGCAGGGGAAGGTGGCGGAACCGGCGGCGGCACTCCGGGGGCGACTTCAATACGAGTCGGATATCTATTCGCCAGCGGCTTTGCGGATGCGATTCACGTCGAACCACGACGAAAACTCTTGGAACGGGTCGGAGTTCGTGCGGTTTGGCGCGGCGGCGCGGACGATGGCGGCGTTGACTTATCTGTTGCCGGGGATGCCGCTGATTTACAACGGGCAGGAGGCGGGATCGGATCGCTCGTTGGCTTTCTTCGACAAGGATTGCATCGATTGGGCGGCTCTCGGAGGCGAGTGGACGGCGTTTTATCAGGAAATCAATGGGTTGCGACACTCGCATCCGGCTTTGTGGGGCGGGACGGCGGGAGGAGATCTCTATACGATGGACAACTCCTTGTCGGACAAAGTGTTCGCCGTCAAACGAAGGGGGGGGGATTCGCTGGTCATGGCTCTTTTCAACCTCTCTCCGGATCATGCGGACTTCGAGGTCTACGACGACGATTTCAACGGCTCGTTCCGTCAAATCGGCTCCTCTGCGCTGGCGGAACTGCGGAGTAATTCCCATTTCTACCTCCCGCCGTGGGGTTGCTTTGTCTATTTTATTTAATCGTTCTATTTTTTGTAATCCGTGTTTGGCTACTATACGGAACTGCCGCTTTTTGTAAAAAGCGGCACCAAAAACTTTTAACTAGCTACGCTACGCCTTACGCTGCCGCAATCCTTAGGGTTTGTGGGGTGGGGTTCTTTTAGACGCGCCTGAGTCTTAGCTCGCATAAAGCGCGCCCAAAAAGAATCCCCACCCCAAGCACCAGGCTGACACGGCCAGAGCATCCCGTAGGGATGCGTGCTAAAGTTTTTCTGGTTCTCTTTGTTCACAAAGAGAACAGTACCCGCACGTAGCTAAATACTGTTTACAAAAAATAGAAGGGATAAAATGCAATAAAAAAGGGGATGTTTGTATCCCCTTTTGGCTTTCATTGTACCACACCATCGAGAGCGTCGGGTTACGAGCTACGAGCGCGTGATGACTATGAGAAGTGTAAGTTGAGCTTACTTGCCACCGGTGAGAAGGTCGTGAAGGCGCTTCCAGACCAGTGAGTTGAAGCTTCGATTTATTCGAGAGCAAACCCCGTGCCATTTCCGGATGCACGGGGTTGTTTTTGAGAAAAAATATTCGAAAATATAGATTATCGAAGTAACCGTTCGATCTCTTCGACCTGTTGGCGGATAATCTTATCGGTCTCGATCAAGTTCGGAATCGTTTTGCAAGCATGCAACACCGTGGCATGATTCTTCCCTCCCAACGCCGCACCGATTCCCGAAAGCGGGGTCTTCGTATGTTGTTTGCAGAGGTACATCGCGATCTGTCTCGCCTGTGCCACCTCGCGCGTCCGTTTCGTCGACAGCAAAATCTCCCGATCCACCTTGAGCGTCGAACAGGTCAGTTCGATAATGGAATCCACCGTAATCTCCCGCGTCTCGATCCGCACGATATCTCGCATCACGTTTTTCGCCAAATCGAGCGTAATCCGCTTCCCGAGCAAACTCGAATGCGCCTCCAGCGATGTCAACGCCCCTTCGATCTCCCGCACATTGGCCTTGATATTCTGTGCCAAGAACTGGATCACCTCCTCGCCGACCTCCAACCCCATCCGTCCGCACTTGTGCCGGATAATTTCCACTTTAGTGGCCAAATCCGGCGGCGTCAGTTGCGCAGACAACCCCCATTTGAATCTCGTAATAAGCCGTTCTTCGATATCGGTCAGTTCCACCGGTGGCCGGTCGGAAGTCAGAATGAGTTGTTTCCCCAGCATCCTGAGGTGGCTGAAGATATTGAAGAAGATATTTTGCGTCCCCGGTTTCCCCGCCAGCTCCTGAATGTCGTCGATAATCAGAACGTCGATCATCTGGTAGAACTGGATAAAGTCGTTCAGTTCCCCCCGCCACGCCGCCGTCTGAAACTGGTTCTGAAACCGATTCGCACTTACGTACAACACCTTGCAATCCCGATCTCGTTCCTTGATCGCCAGTCCGATCGCCTGTGCGATATGGGTCTTCCCCAGCCCCGAATTCCCGTAAATGAACAACGGATTGAACGAGGTCTTCCCCGGCGCCACACTGATCGAAATCCCCGCCGACCGTGCCAATCGGTTGCAATCCCCTTCGATATGATTGTCGAACGTGAGTTCCGGATTGAGCTGCGAGTCGAACGTAACTTTCTTGATCCCCGGAATAATGAACGGGTTTTTGATCGTCGAAGTATCGGTCTGACTATATAAAGATGCGTTACTATTCTGGTTTTGATTCAGATGTCCTGCGCCAGCCGCCGGAGCATTCGGAATCGCATAGTGGAGTCTGGTCTTGACCCCGAACTCTTCGCGAATGATCGGCCGCAGCATGGCGATGTAATTCTGTTCGATATACTGCACGTAACCCTGGTCCGGCACCCGTATACGGAGCGTCTCCCCATCGAAGCTGAGCGGCACGATAGGCTTGAACCATTTGACAAACTCGTCGTCCGAGGTCCGATCTTTGATCAGACTCAGGCAGTGTTGCCAAATAGCCGTGTATCTCTCGTCTAAAATCTCGCCGGAGGCCATTTTAAAAGTGTAGTATTCAGTGAATTTTGTCTTCCGCAGGCCGGTTGTTTCGGCCGCTTCGGTCGGTACAAAAGTGGAGAATAAAACGGAATAAAAAAAACGGTTCGGAATTGTTTTTTCGGAATGTTTGATTATACGATTTTCGATCCCCGGGACAATCGTTTGGTATAAGCCGGTTTAGGGTTTTGGAGGTGAATTTTTGGTGCGGATAAAAATTTTATTATCTTGATAATTATGTTGTTATGTTTATTTTTAATTCGGTTTGTCTTGGGATTCAGCGGGTTGCGGAG
>JAIDFC010000105.1 GCA_029054535.1 Rikenella sp.
TGTCTCGTGGGCTCGGAGATGTGTATAATATACAGGTTCGCTGACGGCATACGAAATCGACGCCCCGAACCGTTCGATAACCGCCCTCGTTCCGTCCGTGGAGCCTCCGTCGATGACGAGCACTTCGAGTTCCGCCGCCGTCCGTTCTAACCGGGCGAGGTTCTCCAGCGTACGTTCCAACTCCGCCGCCGCGTTCCATACCACCGTGATGACCGAAACCTTTACCATGAATATCGTGATTTGACTGTTATATCCTGCGTTTGGCTACGTGCGGGCGCTGTTCTTTTTCTGAACGGAAAGAACCGTACCCGCCCGGCTCGCCGGACTCGGGAATATTTCAGCAAAATTACTATATTTGGGCGATTTTGCGGGGGATGTCTAAAAACCGCACGTAGGGAGGGGGCCTGTGCCGGGAAAAACAAGTCAATGGTGTAAAACTTAAGCGAAAGAGAGAGCTTTATGAGTCGTTATAAAACAGCCGTTCGTTTCTCGTTGTTTATCGTCGTGTCGTTGTTGATGGGTGCGTTTTTGGGGATTTTGCTCGAGCGCGCCGCGTTGCGGAACGCTTATGAACATGTGCGTAGCGGCGATAAGTTGAGTTGGGCTTTGAGCGAGATCGAGCGGCGTTATGTCGATCCGATCTCGCGCGATTCGTTGGCCGAGTTGGCCGTTCCGGTATTGTTGGAGGAGTTGGACCCTCACTCGGTGTATATTCCGGCGAGCGAGTTCGCGGCGACGAACGAGCCTCTGGCCGGGACCTTCGACGGGATCGGCGTGATGTTCAATATGTTGACCGACACGGTTCAGATAACGAACGTCATATCGGGGGGGCCGAGCGCCGTGGCGGGGATCGTGGCCGGCGACCGGATCATTACGGTGAACGACAGCCTGATTGCCGGGGTGAAGATGGACCAGGACAAAGTGGTGGGGATGCTGCGCGGGAAGCGCGGGACCACTGTACGGTTGGGTATTTTGCGAGAGCCGGCCGAGGAGCTGCTGCCGATCACCGTAACCCGCGGGGCGATACCGGTCAAGAGTTTGGAAGCGGCGTTTTTGGTACCGGGGGCGCCGGAGATCGGGTATGTGCGGTTCGGACGTTTCGCGGCGACGACCTACAACGAGGTGATGGCGGCCCTTTCGAAACTGCGCGAGCAGGGGGCGCGGAAAGTGATTCTCGACTTGCGGGGGAACGGCGGCGGGTATTTGGATCAGGCGATTTTTATCGCCAACGAATTTTTGGCCCAGGGTCGTAAGATCGTTTATACGGAGGGCGCAGCCTCGCCTCGTTCGGACCAGAACGCCGACGGACGAGGGCGGTTCCAGGATGTGGAGCTGGCGGTGGTGATCGACGAGAACTCGGCATCGGCATCGGAGATCGTGGCCGGGGCGATTCAGGACAACGACCGGGGATTGATCGTGGGTCGTCGATCGTTCGGCAAGGGGCTGGTCCAGGAGCAGATCGCCTATCCGGGTGGCGACGGATCGGCCATGCGGCTCACCGTGGCGCGTTACTATACGCCGGTGGGTCGGTCGATCCAGAAGCCGTACACGCTGGGCGACGACCAGGAGTACTACAACGAGTTGATTCGGCGTCAGGAGCATGACGAATTTTTCAGCGCGGACAGTATCCGTTTGCCCGATTCGTTGCGGTTCACGACGCCCGGCGGGAAGACCGTTTATGGCGGGGGGGGGATCATGCCCGATGTTTTCGTGCCGGCGGATACGACGGGTCTGACGCCGTATTTCTTGAAGCTTTTTCAGAAGAACCTGATATTCAGGTATGCGCAGCGGACGACCGACCGGTATCGGAAAGAGATCAACGCGATCGGTTCGTTGTCCGATCTGGATCGGTTTTTCTCGGACAAGAACCTGTTTTACGACTTCGTGGCCTATGCGGATCGCGAGGGGGTGCACCCGACGGAGACCGAGATGACCCTCTCGAAGCCGTTGATCGAGGCCCAGATCCGGGGCTATATCGGTCGGAACACCTCGTTGGACGAGACGGCGTTCTATTATTATATTTTCCCGCAGGACGAGACCTTGCAGCGCACGGTCCGTGCCTTGCGCGCGGGAGACGGAAACAGGGACATGAAATAGAGAAACGATGATGGGACGGAATCGAAAGTTTCGGGTTTTCAGACGGATGTCGGCGGGTTTGGCCTTGCGTGTGTTTTTGCTCGGCCTGTTGCAGGTTTCGCTGTCGCCCTCGGCGGTGAAAGCGCAGAGCGGCGGGAAGGTCGAGTTCGAGGCCCACGCGCCGCTGCGTGCGGCCGTGGGCGAGTCGTTCCAGATCCAGTTCACCGTCGGGATCCAGGGGGCTACGGAGATCGATCCGAATAGCGTGGAGTTTGCTGCTCCTCAGCTGAGCGGAGTGAACGTGATCGCGGGTCCGGTTCCGTCGTACGGGATGTTTTCGTCGACCCAGAACGGCGTGATGCAGAACCGGGCGACCATTACGTATACCTACTTGGTGCAGGCTCCGGCGGCGGGGAGCGTTCGGATTCCGGCGGCGGAGGTTCGGGTGGCGGGGAAGAGCTATCGGAGCAAGCCGTTGACCGTCGAGTGCGAGAACGGCAGCGGCGGGTTGAGGGGTTCGGGCGGCCCGGGGACGACGAGGCGCGCTGCGCCGACCGGTTCCGATCGTTCGGGCCGGGAGGCCACGGTGGCGGGGGACGACATCTTGCTGCGGATGGAGGTGAACAAGAGCGAGGTGTATCGCGGCGAGCCGGTGGTGGCGACCTTGCGGCTCTATACGCAGGTTCCTGTGGCGGGGATCGAGCAGGCCAAGTACCCCGCCTTGAACGGCTTTTGGGCCCAGGAACTGGATGTGCCGGCGGACGACGGCGGGAGTCGGGCCGCGATCGGCGGCAAGGTTTATCGGAGCCATACGATCCGCCAGTGGCTGCTCTATCCGCAGCGGTCCGGGACGATCGAGATCGAACAGGCGCAGTTCGGTGTGATGGCTCAGATCGTTACGGAGCAGCCGGAGACCGGTACCGTCTACGACCTGTGGTACGGCGGCGCGAACCAGGTGAAGAACGTGCCGGTGAAGCTCCGCTCTCCGGTCGTGAAGGTTCGGGTCAAGGAGCTGCCTCAGCCTCAGCCGGAAGGGTTTACGGGTGCCGTGGGTCGGTTCGAGCTGACGGGCGGGATCTCCGGCGATCGGTTCTCGGCCAATAGCGCCGGTGCGATTACCGTTCGCCTGAGCGGGACCGGGAATTTCCCGCTGATCGAGGCTCCCGGGCTCGAACTTCCGGTCGCCTTCGAACAGTTCGACCGCAAGACCAACGAGCGGCTGACCAACACCCCGCAGGGGACCTCCGGCGAGAAGACCTTCGAGTACCCGTTCATCGCGCGGGCCGAGGGAGAATACACCTTGCCGGGGCTTCGTTTCGCCTATTTCGATCCGTCGAGCGGCGAGTACCGGACGCTGACCGTGCCGGACTTTCCGGTCGAGGTGCTGCGCGACGACTCGGAGGGCGGGACCTCGGGGCTGGGGATGGTCGCCGGCGTAACGAAAGAGGATCTGCGGCTGCTCGATTCCGACATTCGGTTCATCCGGATGGGCGATCCGGGGCTGGTGCGACGGGGCGGCGTGTTTCTGTGGTCTTGGGGGTGGTTTCTGACCCTGTTTTTGTTGTCGGCGGCGTTCGTCGGGCTGCTGTTGTACCTGCAAAAGAGCATTCGTGCCCGGGCCGACGTGTCTCGGGTCCGGACTCGGAAAGCGAGTCGCGTGGCGCTTCGTCGGTTGAAACGAGCCAAAACCTTTATGAATGCAGGCAAAGAGGGGGCATTCTTCGAGGAGCTGTTGCGAGCGTTGTGGGGGTATATGGGCGATAAACTCTCGATCGAGGTGGCCGGGCTGACCAAAGAGCGGGTCTTCGGCGAGCTGACCGAGGGTCGCGGGATCGAGCCGGAAGAGGCGCGGGAGTTTTTGGGGCTTTTGGGCGATTGCGAGTTCGCCCAGTATTCGCCGGCGGCCGGGATCGACCCGGCCGAGGCCTATCGTCGGGCGGCCGAGCAGATCGACCGCTTCGAGTCGAAACTATGATCGGGGAACTATGGACACGGGTATGCAAACGATAAAGAGAGATCATCGGCCGCGGGGGGGAGCTTTTCTCCGGAGGTCGGCGTTTCGGATCGCCGTATGGTGCTGTGGGCTCGCGGTTTTTTCGCCGTTGTCGGCGGTGGCTGCGGTGGCTGCGGTGGCCGTAGAGGCGGATAGTACGGCTGCTGTGGCGGAGGGGATGGCGGGGGGCGTGGAATCCGTCGATTCGCTGTGGAGCCGGGCCAATGCGGCGTACAACCGGGGGGAGTTCCGACAAGCCGCCGCGGGGTACGAGGCGGTTCTGGCGCGCGGAGCGCACAGCGCGAAACTCTACTACAACCTCGGGAACAGCTGGTTCAAACAGGGTCGGATGGGGCGCGCGATTCTGAATTATAATCGCGCGCTGCTGCTCGACCCGACCGACGAGGATACGCAGTATAATCTGGCGATGGCCAACGTGCGGATCGTGGATCGGATCGACACCGTGCCGGAGTTTTTTCTCAAGACGTGGCTTCGCGAATTGGGGCTGCAGCTCGGGACGAACACCTGGGCGGTGCTGGGGTTGGTTTTCCTGGGGCTGACCTTCGGGTCCGTGCTGCTGTGGCTGTTGGGACGTCGTTTGGGGCTTCGCAAGGCGGGATTCTACGGCGGGATCTGTGCCGCCGTGCTTTGTTTCGTCAGCACGTTCTATGCCGGTTTTCAACGGCGGCGGCTGTTGTACGGTCGGGAGGCGGTGGTGATGAACCTCATGGCGCCGGTCAAGAGCGCGCCGGGGGCGGGGAGCAAGGATATTTTCGTGTTGCACGAGGGGACGAAAGTTCGGATGGTCGACGAGTTGGAGGGTTGGACCGAGATCGTTCTGTCGGACGGCAACAAAGGTTGGATCGCCTCGATCGCCGTCGAGGCGATCGTTCCGTCGGCGCCGGCGGAAGCCGATCCGGAGGTCGATCGTTCGGCGGAAGGAGGGGTACGGTAGTGTCGAAACTGTTGGAGAACGTCGTGGGCGAACTGGCAAAATTGCCGGGAGTGGGTCGTCGTACGGCGTTGCGGTTGGCGTTGCACCTGTTGCGCCAGGAGGTCGAGGACGTGGATTTGTTTGCGGGGGCGATCTACCAGTTCCGTCGCGACATCTGCTGGTGTCGTCAGTGTCGGAACCTCTCGGACGAGGAGCTGTGTCCGATCTGCACCGACCCGAAGCGCGACCGTTCGACGATCTGCGTGGTGGAGCAGGTGGGCGACCTGATCTCGATCGAGAACACCCGGCAGTACAACGGTTTGTACCATGTGTTGGGGGGTGTTATTTCGCCGATCCAGGGGATCGCGCCGTCGGACCTGCATGTCGACCTGCTGGCAGAGAATATCCGCCGTTTGGGGGTTCGGGAGGTGATTCTGGCGCTGGGGACGACGATCGAGGGCGAGACGACGTCGTACTACCTGACCAAGAAGTTGCAGCCGTTAGGGGTGGTGGTATCGGTGATTTCGCGGGGCATCGGTTTCGGCGACGAGTTGGAGTACGCCGACGAGCTGACGATCGCTCACGCGTTGAAGAATCGCCAGAAGCTGTAGCGACCGCTTTTCGACCCGGGTGGCTGTTGCGGAGGTGGGGCTTGTGTTTGCCGTGTGTCGGGCGCATAAGAAGGGGACGTCGGACATACCGCCGCGAAACAAAGAACCGTTACGAAGGTCCGCTGGCCTGATCGTAACGGTTCTTTCTGAATCGGCGCTTCCGCGCGTGTTCCGCATGACGGCATCCCTACGGCAGTAATTGCCCCATGCCCGACGCCTCGCTCCATCCGAAACGCGTACGGTAAGCCTCCAGCGACAGCGGCGTCGAACTCCGCGGCAGGTAGCACGACAAACCGCAATGGGTCAGGACTCGCAGCTGGTCGAAAAGCCACGGCGTAGCCGCCTGATAGGCGACCGCCTCCTTCATCGCCGCCTCGAACCGCGCGACTCCCGCCGGATCGCTCGCGCCCCAAGTCTGCTGCACGAAGTTCGTCAGATCGTAGAACGTATTTTCGAACCCCATCGCACGACGGCCGTACTGTTGCGCGGCATACGAAATCCCGTCCGCCGAAATCTCCGTCTCGCACAACGCTCGCATCGCCGCCGCCACTTCGGTCAACCGATCGCTGCGAACCACCCCCACCGTCGCACTCTGCCACGCCCCCGACTGTTCGTTGTAATAGTCGAAAAACGCCTTGCCGATAGCCGTTACATCCGCCTCGGTCTCGAACATCGGGGCCAGGATCGCCTCGTACGGAAATCCGTCCGCCAAAGTCTCAGCCGCCGAAGCGATCAGGTACTTCGTCCGATCTTTCAACTCCCACGCCACTTCGATACAAGCCATATGACACGCGTCGAAGAGGATGAAATCGAACACGGTCTCTTTCGGCAACGCTCCGGCCAGCGCGTCGATCTCCATCTCCGCGTTGTCGTAGCTGTTACTCTGACCGAACGAGTAGGCGATTCCCGGATTTTCGACCATCGGTCCGGTCAGTTTCGATCCGTCCCAGGCCGTCGGCACGGCCGACTTGAGCGGTTGCCCCATCCCCCTCGGGAGCCATCCCGAACCGTGCGACCAGAAAATCAACGCATAGTTTTCCGCCGGTGCGAGCGTCATCGCATCCGCGATCACCCGATTCATCACCTCCGGATCGGTCGGGTCGAGCGACCGGTCGTAGCGTTTCAGCACACGGCTCGATATGACATTCGTCCGCTCGTCCCGCGAGATCAACAGCAGCCTCGGATCCTCGTCGTAATCCTCCTGCCGAGGGGCATACGAACTTTCGACCGAGACCGGATACAAAAAGACGACCATATAACCGTCGAAACGGTCGCTCCACCCGGCCTCCATCTCGTTGATGTCCCGTTCGGCATACGAATAGAGGTTGTTGTCGGCCACCATATATTCGATCACGGTTCTATTCCGTTGCGAGGGAGCGTTCGGCGCGAGGTCTTTTTTGCACGAACTCAGTCCGAGTATGGCGCCCCAAAGGCTGAGATATAGAAAAGTCCTTTTTTTCATCATCACTCTATAAAACAGCGACAAAGGTACATTTATTTTACGCGATTCTCTTCCTTGTTTGTGTTTTGTAGAGTTTCGGTCGGAATGTCGGATGGCTTTTATGTGTCGGGCGCGTTCTCTCGGGCGTCCGACCTGGAGGATGTTTCGCAGGCGCGCGCCCTTTGGTCGCGGATGGTTGCGCATAGGAAAAGCCCGAAGCTCAAGTGGGAGGCATCGGTACTCCTCGTAGGAATCGTCGACGACCAGCCGTACCCGTCGTTGTCGCTGTTTGAAGCAGACACGGCCCACTGCCCACCGCGGGCACGCGGACCGGAGCTGTGCCGTACTGAGAACCGCGTCTCAAAAAAAGACGTGTCCTGAAAAATACATTTCCTAAAACCGCGTCTCCCTGAAACGGAGTTCCACAAAACGGTTCCTCGAAATGGGGCTTCAAAAACGCGTTCCCCCCCCCAAAAAAAAAAGCGTCCAAGAGACTGAAAGGCTAACCGCGGATCCCGTCCGTGTCGTAGTCCGGTCAGCGTTTTTCGGTTTTCGGCTCCCGGTAGGGCGACCCGTCCGGCCAGCGACACCATTCGCCCGTCGCCCGGAGGCGGGGAACCTGTGCGTCGACCCGCTTCAGCTCGTTCGTCAGACGACGGGCCATCTGTTCGCGACGCTTGGCCTGTCTCGGATTCGTGCCGTGGTCGATCTTCTCGAAGATGTCCTCGCTGAGGTTGAACAACATCGTCCGACCGGTGTCGTAGTAGTAGATCAGTTTCCAGTCGCCCTGTCGGATCGCGCTGTGCGGGCCGATGCCGTCGCCCGGGGCGTCCCACATGTTCGGAAAGTGCCACACCAACGGGCGGTTTCGGCTGATGGTCTCCTCGCCGCGGAGCAGCGGAACGATGCTCTGTCCCTCGATCCGCTGCACCGTCCGCACGGGTCCCGTTCCCGCCATCTCGAGCAGCGTGGGCATCAGGTCTTGGATCGCGACCGGCACCGTGCAGTGCGAGTCGCCGTCCGCCACCCCCGGCCACTCCACCAGCATCGGCACCCGGATTCCGCCCTCCAGGGGAGACCCTTTGCCGCTGCGCAGGGGCCAGTTCTGCGATCCGGGCCGTCCGCCTCGCGACCACGCCGAGAGTCCTCCGTTGTCCGACAGGAAGATCACGATCGTATTCTCCGCCACCCCGCGCTCGCGCAGGTAAGCCCGCAGATCCCCCAGGCTCCGGTCCATCCCCTCGATCAACGCCGCATAGGCCGCCTCGGTCGGATCCAGACCCCGGTCGATATAGGTTTGATAGAACCGCATGTCGCGGTCGAACGGCACGTGCACCGCATAATGGCTCATGTAGAGGAAGAAGGGCCGATCGTGCATCAGGGCCGTGTCGATCTGTTTCATGGCCTCCCGGGTGAGCGCTTCGGTTACGAAAATATCCTGGCCCCAGTACTGTTCGAGCCCCGGGACGGCGAACGGGGATTGTTCCGTGGCGCCGGGGATGTTGCCGAAGTTGTTCTCGCCCAGGTACGAGGCCAGTCCTCCGGCGGCATGTCCCGCCACGTTGACCTCGAAGCCCAGGGTCCGCGGATCGGCCCCTGGTGTACCGATCGCTCCGAAGTGGGCCTTGCCGACCAGGATGGTCCGGTAGCCGGCCTCTTGCAGGAGCTGCGGCAGGGGCGTTACGTAGGTCGTCCGTTCGATCCCCGGCCGGGCGGCGATCCCGTTGACGTTCCAGGCCGGCCATTCGAGAGTCGGACTCTCCGGATCGGGACCCTGGTTCCGGCGCAGGGTCCAGTTCGTAACGCGATGCGCGGCGGGACTCATCCCCGTCAGCAGGCTCACCCGCGACGGCGAACTGATCGGCGAGGCGTACATCTCGGTGAATTTCACGCTCTGTCGGGCCATCCGCTCCATGTGAGGGGTTCGGTAGGTCCGGTTCAGCGGCGTGGTGTCTTTCCAGAAGGGTTCCGAGGTGTCCTGCCAGCCCATGTCGTCCACCAGGAATAGCAGGATGTTCGGCCGACGGCGGTCGGTCTCGGGAAGCTGAGGGTCGGCGGGACGCCGGCCGGCGTCGGCCGGCGACGCGAGTGCGGCCGTGCCGAGAGCGGTCCAAATCAGGCGTTTGTTCATGGGCGGAGCCTTAGATTGATCGATCGAGTAATATGCGAGTCGTAAATTTACGGCATCGGCCGTTGATCTCCAAATCCGCTTTTACGTCGAGGCCTCTTGGCTGACGGACGAGTTTCGCTGCGCCGAGAGGCTCGCCCCCGGCGGGGAGTCCGGCGGAAAAGCGGAAAATCGACGAAAAACAGAACGGTTTTTGCAGGAAATTGCGTATATTGTACACTCTTCCTCTTAGTGTGAATGCGAACAAACGAACTGCGTATGAATCTGTATCGGGACTTTCTGACCTATATCCGGACGTCGTTCAGCGACGCCTCGTGTGCCGATATCCGTCGGGCTTTGCACGTCGCCGTGCGTGCGCTCGCCGGACGGACGCGGTATGACGGGACGCCGCTCGTTTTCCATAGCGTGCGGACCGCCCGAATCGTGGCCGAAGAGATCGGCCTCGGCCGGAATTCGGTGGTGGCGGCCCTGCTGCACGACGTGGCGAGGCTCGGCCTCCTCGCCCCGCAGGAGATCGGACGGAGCTACGGCGAGGCCTGCGAAACCATCGTGCGGGGGCTCAACAACATCTCGGAGGTCGACCCCAAGACCTCGACCCTTCAGGCCGATAATTTCCGCGAGCTGATCGTTACCTACTCCACCGACCCGCGGGTGATCCTCATCAAGATGGCCGACCGGCTGGAGGTGATGCGCTCGCTGGCGATGTTCCCGGAGTTGAAGCGCAACAAAAAGTCGTGGGAGACGCTCAATCTATACTCGCAGCTGGCGCATAAGCTGGGCTTGTATGCCGTGAAGTCCGAGATGGAGGACCTCTCGCTCAAATACTTGGAGCCGAAGGAGTACGAACAGATCGTGCGGAAGCTCTCCGAGGGGGATGCCGCCCGGCAGGCGTTTATCGCCGAGTTCGTGCGGCCGATCCGCGAACGGCTCGACGCTCTCGGACTGCACTATAAACTCAAGAGCCGCACCAAATCGGTCTACTCCATCTGGCGCAAGATGCGCAAACAGAGGGTCCCGTTCGAGGAGGTCTACGACCTGTTCGCCATCCGGATCATCCTGGAGTGCGCGCCGGAGGAAGAGAAAATGCAGTGCTGGTCGGTTTATTCGGTGGTAACGGACTTCTACACGCCCAATCCGGACCGGATGAGGGACTGGATCTCGATTCCGAAATCCAACGGTTACGAGTCGCTCCACACGACCGTCGTAACGTCCGACGGGCGGTGGGTCGAGGTGCAGATCCGCACCCGGCGGATGGACGAAGTGGCCGAACGCGGGGTGGCGGCCCACTGGCGGTACAAAGGCGTGGGAGGGGGAGGACTCGGGAGCGAACAGTGGCTGGCCCGGCTGCGGGAGATCGTCGAAACGACCTCCGCCACGGAGAGCATCGCCGAACGGTTCGATCTGGCGCTGAGCAGCCGCGAGGTCTTCGTCTTCACGCCGACCGGCGACCTGCGTAAGCTGCCCGAGGGGGCGACGCTGCTCGACTTCGCGTTCGACATCCACTCCAATCTCGGGGCGAGCTGTACGGGCGGGAAGGTCAACGGGCGCAACGTCTCGATCCGCGAACGGCTCCGAAACGGCGACGTGGTGGAGATCGCCACCTCCAAATCGCAGCGGGCTAAGGCCGGATGGCTGGAGATCGTGGTTACCTCGAAAGCCAAGACCAAGATCCGGCAGATCCTCCGCGAGGACGAGGCGCGAAGCGCACAGCTCGGACGCGAAGAGCTGGAACGGAAACTCAAAAACTGGAAACTGCCGCTGACCTTGGAAGAGGCGGGAACGGCCCTCTCGAAACACTTCCGGATCAAGAGCGGGTTCGAGGTCTATGCCTTGATCGCGGAGCAGCGGGTTTCGGCGGCGGAGGTCAAGGAGGTGCTGACGGCTTGCGTCGAGGGAGTCGTGCCGCCGGCCGAGGGCGACAGGCAGCGGCGGACGAAAAGCGGCGAAGCAGGCGAGGCGACGGGGAGCGGACGAGACGACAACTGTCTGGTGATCGACGAGACGCTCCGGAACGTCGAGTACAAGCTGGCGCGGTGCTGCAATCCGATTCACGGCGACCCGGTGTTCGGCTTCGTAACGATCCACAGCGGCATCACGGTACACCGGACGGACTGTCCGAACGCGGTCCGGCTGCGGGAGCAGTATCCGTACCGGATCCTGAGCGCCCGGTGGCGCGAGACGACCGCTTCGGGGGCCTTCCGGGCGACGATCCGGGTCCAGGGGGACGACGTTCCGGGGTTGGCGGGCCGGATCACGGACCTCGTCTCCCAGGAGCTCAAACTCAATATCCGAGCGATCGCGTTCGGCTCGCAGCGAGGCGTCGTGGAGGGGCAGCTCTCCATCGAGGTCAAGAACGCCCAGGCGGTCGACATGGTGATCCACAAACTCAAAAAAATCAAAGGCATTACGCGGGCTTTCCGGGTCAATTGATCTCGACGGATGGCCGGTCCTTTTTTTGGGGGGGGAACTTGTTTGCGGGTCGTCGTCTCGGTCTCTCGGGGCGACGGCTTTTTTGCGTCCGGTTTCTTCGTAGGGCTTGGTTTTCTGTCGGGTTTGATTTTCTCTCCCGGCGTGTTTTTTGTTGGGGCTTTTTTGTTGCTAAACGTTATAGCGATACGCAGTATCGCTCGCCCACCGGGGGACGCACAGCGTCTTTTGCTTGGTTTTTCGCAGCCTTATTAGGCCGCCCGCGCAGGGCAGTCGGACACGGTTTCTCTTTTTGGT
>JAIDFC010000106.1 GCA_029054535.1 Rikenella sp.
CAACCCCCAAAGCCGCGAGTGCGTAAGTTCGGACGATTCGCCGTCCTTCTCGGTGTAAAAGTCTACCCATCCGTATGATATTGATTTTCTACAACAGCAAACCTCCGCCGCCCCGCAATCGCCGCCGCAACAAGCCCTACCCCAACAGCAATCCCGTCCACACCACGTATCCCACCGCCGCCGGCACCGCCAACAACAGCGCATCGAACCGATCCAACAGTCCGCCATGCCCCGGAATGAAACTCCCCGAGTCCTTGACCCCGACGATCCGTTTGAATTTGGATTCGATCAAATCTCCCCCCGCCGCCGCCAAGGCGACCACCAGCCCGAATCCCGCCCACTTCAACGCCCCCACCACATGCCCATCATACGCCTCCGCCCCCCAAAGCCGCACGCCGCCGTTAGCCTCGAACTCTCCTCCCCAATAGAGCGCGTACCACACCAACGCCCCCGCCACGGCAAAGAGCAGCCCCCCCGCAAACCCCTCCCAGGTCTTCTTGGGCGAGATTTTCGGAGCCATAGGATGCCTCCCCACGGCACTCCCCACCAAATACGCCCCCGTATCCGAGAGCCACACCACCGTCATCAGCGTAACCACCACCATCGGGTCCAGCATCTGGATCAGGACGAACGCCTGCGCAATATACAATCCCCCGAGCAACAGCCACATTCCGCGCCACCGCGCGAGTCCGGTCTTCCCGTGAAAAACCGCGGCGTTTTTACGAAGCAGCCGCCCGTACTCCCACAAGGTCAAAATCCCGACCGCCGTCCAGAGCAGATAGAACGGCCACCCCGCGGCCGCAGCACTCCCGGCCAATGCCGGGTCGTACCACGCGAGGGTCATCCCCACCACCACCAGCACCAAAACCGCCCCGCTCAACGCCCGTTTAAACAAGGTATTCTTCATAATCTCAATTTACCTCCCCCGCCGCAGCAGTATCCCCCGCAACGACAGTAGTCGCCGAACCCTCCGCCGCCGTTGCAGAATCCGCCACAGTCGTGGTCGCAGCAGTGGAATCCTCCGCAGCAGTAGTACCCGCAGCAGCAGTTGTTGTCCCCGAATCCGCAGTAGAATCCTCCAACGGATTCTTCGCCCCCGCCTGCCGCTTGCCGAAAATCCGCTCCAAGTCCTCCGTAAAAATCACTTCGCGCTCCAACAACAGCTCCGCCAACGCCTTAAGCCCTTCGCGATTCTCCCACAAGATCCGCTTGGCCAACTGGTAACACTCCTTCAAGAGATCGTTCGTCTCCTGATCGATCAGCCTCGCGGTCTCCTCGCTGTACGGTTTCCCGAACATCATTTCGCTCTGCCCCGTGCTGTCGTAAAAGCTCCGGTGCCCCACCTCGCGACTCATCCCATAATACGCCACCATCGCGTACGCCTGCTTCGTCGCCCGCTCCAGGTCGTTCAAGGCCCCGGACGAGATTTCGCCGAAAGTCATCTCTTCCGCCGCCCGTCCCCCGAGCAGCGACGCCAGTTCGTGCAACATCTGCTCCCGAGTCGTAATCTGCCGCTCGTCCGGCAGGTACCACGCCGCCCCAAGAGCCCTTCCCCGCGGAATGATCGTTACCTTAAGCAACGGATTGGCCCACTTGAGCATCCAGCTCACCGTGGCATGCCCCGCCTCGTGGTAAGCAATCGTCCGTTTCTCCTCCTCCGTGATGATCTTGTTCTTGCGCTCCAACCCACCGATAATGCGGTCCACGGCATCCAGGAAGTCCTGTTTCTCGACCTGGGTTTTGTTCTTGCGCGCGGCGATCAACGCGGCTTCGTTACAAACGTTGGCAATATCCGCCCCGGAGAATCCCGGCGTCTGCCGCGCCAGGAAATCGGTCTCCAAGTTCGGATCGAGCTTGAGTTTCCGCAAGTGCACCGCAAATATCTCGGCCCGTTCCTTGACATCCGGCAATCCGACTTCGATCTGCCGGTCGAACCGCCCGGCCCGCAACAGCGCCTTGTCCAAAATATCCGCCCGATTCGTGGCCGCCAATACGATCACCCCCGCATTGGTCCCGAAGCCGTCCATCTCGGTCAACAGCTGGTTGAGCGTATTCTCGCGCTCATCATTGGACGACCACCCGCTGTTCTTCGACCGCGCGCGCCCGATGGCGTCGATTTCGTCGATAAAGACGATACACGGCGCCTTGTCTTTCGCCTGTTTGAAGAGGTCGCGCACCCGCGACGCCCCCACCCCGACGAACATCTCGACAAAGTCCGACCCGCTAATAGAAAAGAACGGCACATTGGCCTCCCCCGCCACAGCCTTGGCCAATAATGTCTTCCCGGTCCCCGGAGGCCCCACGAGCAAAGCCCCTTTCGGAATCTTACCCCCCAGCTCGCTGTATTTCTCCGGGTTCCGCAGGAAATCCACGACCTCCATCACCTCGACCTTCACCTCTTCCAGCCCGGCCACATCCTTGAACGTAACCCGCTGGTCGCTGTTCTTGTCGAAGAGCCTGGCCTTGGCCTTCCCCACGCTGAAAACGCCCCCGGCCCCGCCGCCTCCACCGCTCCCGCCGCCGGACATCCGCCGCATAAT
>JAIDFC010000107.1 GCA_029054535.1 Rikenella sp.
CCGTCGCCCGCCCGCCTAAGAAGGAATTTCGCTCGTTTTGCGAGAGCAAAATCGAGAAGAAATTCCCGCGGGCGACGATTTTCGGAGCGATTTGACTTGTGGATCGACAGACGCCGGCGGAAGTGTTCTGAGCAAAGTCCGGTTTTCGAGTGCCGAGCGGCACCGCCCTCCGCATGGGGCGGCGTCGGGCGCGCGACTTCCAGTCGCAGTTCGTTGCTACGACCTGCGCGCTCGTAGAGCGCGGTTTGTGATGAATCTGCAAGAATCTCCCGTCCCCGGCTCCGGGCCTCCGCGGCTATGAATCCGGACAGTTACGAGCCGTCGGTTACAACGGGGACGGCTGGTCTTCAACATCTTCGGAAAGCCTGAGTTACTACCTGGACTTCAATGTCAGGATCGCACCGAATTACCGACATGGCCGTTCGAACGGTTTTCCGTTGCGTTGCCTCCAGGAATAGGGAGAGAGGACAAGAGCGAGGCGAAGGATGCCATCGGACCTTTCGGACTATAGAATCAGGGTTGACAGTAGTGGCTAAGGGTTCCCTGTTCGGGCTATTAGGAATCTCGATGCGGATTGGTTGGTTGGGTCGTTTTTATGGAGCTTATGTTATGTTAAATTGTGGGAGATAAACAGAGCTGAGCGTTTTTCCGGAGTGTCGTGCGTCTCGCGATGAGTTGTACGGCAGTGTGAAAGATAAATTCAGCCGTCCACTGCGGTTTTCGTTTTTGCGCCGTCGGTTTCCGAACCGCGGCACAGGAAGAGAGGCGTAGTTATTCACTTCAGCGAAAGGATCTCGTGGGTGAGAAGGTTTTGTCCTTCATGCCTTCGAGCAACAAGCGACGGCTTGCCTCCTTGTGAGATGAGGAGACTCGTTCGGAGAAGACGTTTCGTCCGGGCAACCGCACCAGCGGTTCCGGTGCGTTGTGGAACGTCGGCAACAACGGGTACAGCTGGTCGTCGGCTATTCCGACGGCCGCTGACGTGGGCAACCGTGCCTACTACTTGGACTTCAACAACGGCGGGGTCAACCCGAATGCCACGACGAACCGTGCGAACGGTCTTCAGTTGCGTTGCCTCCAAGCATTTATCGGACGCTCCGTTCTTTTTTCGCCCTTTTTCAGTGAACGTTCTTTGTATGGATTAGGAACGGGGTGTTTTGTTCCGGAGTGTCGCGCGGTCGGGATCGGCGGTGCGGCAGAGCGAACGGATAAATTCAGCCCTCCGCTGTACCGTCGATCTCAGAGGTCGCGGTATAGTTATGGCTCTTGTTTGCAAAGAGAGCGGTTCGTCGTCGCGTTTTTTCCGCCTCGGCGAACAGCGAGTGATGGCTCGTTTTTGTGGTATGGAGCGTTTCGACCGATTCTTCTATCTTATCCGGGCTACCGCCACGCGAACTACGGTACGTTGTATGCCGTCGGCAACAACGGGTACAGCTGGGCGTCTTCCGTTACGACGGGTACCAACGCCTACAACTTGAACTTCAACTACGGCGGGATCAACCCGAATAACAACAACAACCGTGCGAACGGTCTTCAGTTGCGTTGCCTCCAAGCATTTATCGGCCCCCGTTCCTCTTTTATAAATGGTAAGGGTAGGGGAGAGGATGTGCTTCGAGAGTATCCTGCGGTCAACCTATCACAGGCTGCAGGTAGAGTGATCCGGTAAATTCAGCAACCTACTGCCGTTCTGGTTTCCTGACCGGTAGTTATACGGTACGAAACCGATCGCCGAATCGTCTCACACAAACAGCGTGTGTTCCGGTTCTCGCGACCACTCGAATGGTTGCTCTTGACGCTTGGCTCCGGGCAACCGCAACCGCAGCTCTGGTACGTTGTATAACGTCGGCAACAGCGGGTACAGCTGGTCGTCGACGATTCCCACGGGTAGCACCAACGCCCACAACTTGAACTTCAATTACGGCGGCATCAACCCGAATAACAACAACAACCGTGCGTACGGTTTTCAGTTGCGTTGCCTCCAAGTATTTACCGCCATCCTATCCCTCTGCCTTTTTATTTAACAGTTGTACTCATTTGGGGTAAGTATATATGATGTTATTTTGATTTTATTCGTATGCGTGTAGTCGGTAATTTAAATATATTTATTTAATCGATTTATTATTAAAATAAAAATATGAAAGAATACGATGCCTTGTTGGAAGACCTTTTTCGAGCGTATTACGACGCTCGGAAGCATAAGCGAAACACCCGAAATCAGTTACGATTCGAGATGGATTTGGAAGCCAACCTGATCGAGTTGTATAATGAGATTCATGAGCGGCGGTATCGGGTGGGGCCGAGCGTTTGTTTTATGGTGGAGCATCCGGTGAAGCGGGAGATTTTCGCCGCCGACTTTCGGGATCGTGTGGTCCACCACCTGTTGTTCAACTACATCGCGCCGCTGTTCGAGCGAACGTTCATCACGGACACCTATTCGTGTTTGAAGAACAAAGGGACGTTGTTCGGAGTCGAGCGATTGGAGCATCATGCTCGGTCGTGTTCGCGGAATTATACGGAGCGTTGTTATGTCTTGAAGCTGGATATCCAGGGGTATTTCATGAGCATCAATCGACGGATCATGTACGAGACGATCGAGCGTGTGATGCTTCGGATGGCTCCCCGGCGTTCGCACCGGGGCGGAAAAACGTGGCGCGAGTTATTGGATTACGATCTGATTCTGTATCTGTTACGCGAGGTGGTTTTCAACGATCCGACCGAAAACTGCATCATGCGGGGGAGTCGTTCCAAGTGGGCCGATCTGCCGCGGAGCAAGAGTCTGTTCACGACGCCGAAGGATTGCGGTCTGCCGATCGGCAATCTCACCTCGCAGCTGTTCAGTAATATCTATCTGAACGATTTCGACCATTTCATCAAACGAAAATTGGGCCACAAACACTATGGTCGGTATGTAGATGATTTTTATATTATTCACAAGGATAAGGAGCAGCTTAAACGAAATATTCGTGAAATAAACGCCTATCTGCAGGAAAATCTGGGTTTGACGCTCCATCCGAAGAAGGTCTATTTGCAGGAACTTTCCAAGGGGGTTACGTTTCTGGGGGCGGTCGTGAAGCCCTACCGGAGGTACATGGTCAACCGTACGCGCAACCATTTCAGCGAGTTGCTGGTGTCGTTGAATGCCTATATCCGGAAACATCCTCGGCCTTCGAAAACTTTTCTGCTCTACATGCAGTCGGCCATGAATTCTTACCTGGGCTATATGACGCACTACAAGTGTTATAAGATGAAACGGAAGTTGTTGCCGCAGATGGGCGAGGTGTTGAAGTTGGGTTCTTTGACGCACAACATGACGCGTTATCAGTTGAATCGGGATATTCGCGAACGGTTGGGGTTGTGCGGCTCGGGACATGTGTTGCCGTGGGAGATGGAGTTGCTGCCGGAGCCTCGGGAGAGGGCCGACGAGGATTTCTTTCCGGACGAGGATGGCGATTGGTTGCCTTGTCGTCGGTCGTCGGAGGAGGTGGATGCGATATTGGTCGGCGATTCGGAGGGCTTGCCGCTCCTTTGAGTTTAGGATCGGATCTGCTCGGGAGGTGGCTTTTCCGCTTTCTGTCCGTCCCGGCTCCGGGCCTCCGCGGCAACGGGACCGGTATGTTATATGGCGTCGGTGTTCATGGGTTCAGCTGGTCGTCGTCTATTCTTTCGTCAGCCGGGTTGGGCTACCGTGCCTACTACCTGGGCTTCCTCGCCGATGGGCTTGACCCAAATGCAACCGCGTACCGTTCGCACGGTCTTCAGACGCGTTGCCTCCAGGAATAGGGAGAGGGTGCAAGAACCGCGATCCAACGGATCGCGCGAGTCGCCGCCACCCCGGGCGGAGACGCGCAACTTCGTCGGAGCTCGTTGCTTGTCCCGCTGTCGGCGATCCGTATTCTCGCCCGGCAGTCCAACAAAATGCCGCAATCAAGCGGCCCGGCTCCGGTCCGCGTGCCCGCGGTGGGCAAGGGGCTGTGTCTGCTTCAAACAGCGGCAACGACGGGTATAGCTCGATTCCCTTTGAGGAATAGTAATACCTAATTACTTCAGTTGCGATATTTTTCTCGTCCGGCAGGCCCGGTTGGAGTGCCCAGCGGCACCGTTGCCTCCAGGAATAGGGAGAGATGCCGCTCGGCACGCGAACCGACTGGCCATGCCCGAATGATCGATAAAATACCCGCTAGCCCCGGCTCCGGGCCGCCGCTACCGCAGCACTGGTACGTTGTATAACGTCGGCAACGACGGGTTCAGCTGGGCGTCTTCCGTTACGACGGGTACCCACGCCTATAACTTGTACTTCGACTACGACGGGATCAACCCGAATTACGGCAACTACCGTTCGAACGGTCTTCCGTTGCGTTGCCTCCAGGAATAGGGAGAGGTGTCGTTCGGCACGCGAACCGACTGGCTCCGCTCGGATATCGATAAAACGCCCGCTGGCCCCGGCTCCGGGGCGCCGCTACTACGGGACCGGGGCGTTGTGGTACGTCGGCTACAACGGGTATAGCTGGTCGTCGTCTATTCCGTCAAGTAGTATCGGTGCCTACTACTTGAACTTCAACTACGGCGGGGTCTTCCCAAGTTACAGCAACTATCGTACGTACGGTTTTCAGACGCGTTGCCTCCAGGAATAGGGAGAGGCCAGAGCGAATCCCCCGGCTCCGGGCTTCCGCGATTGTGGTTTACGTGAAACTGAAGGTGGTTCGGGAAAATTGTATTACGTCGGCCTCGGCGGATACAGTTGGTCGTCGACGATTACAAACACTGGCGCAAACCATTTGACTTTCAACGACGAGAGGATCGACTCGAAAGGAGGTGGTCTTCTTCGTGCGTACGGTCTTCAGTTGCGTTGCCTCCAGGAATAGGGAAAGGGTAGAGCGAATCCCCCGGCTCCGGGTTTCCGCGACGCTGGATCACGGGTCGGAGGTGCGTTGTATTATGTCGGTGAACGTGGGTACTGTTGGGCGTCATCCGTTACAGGTGCCAATACGCATCGATTGTACTTCAATGACGGTGCGGTTGATCCAGATGAACATGGTTATCGTGCGTACGGTTTTCCGTTGCGTTGCCTCCAGGAATAGGGAGGTGTCGTTCGGCACTCGAATCGGGCCATTCGGTTGAGAAAACCCGGCTCCGGGCTGGCGCGACATCGCTAACGGAGCGTTGTGGCGCGTCGGTCGTACCGGATTCAGCTGGACGTCGACGATTCCCACGGGTAGCACCCATGCCCATCGTCCATACTTCGACTATGACGGTGTCTATCCGAATAGCAGTAACCACCGTGCGCACGCTATTCAGTTGCGTTGCCTCCAGGAATAGGGAGAGGTGTCGTTCGGCAAGCAGCGAACCGACTGGCTCCGCTCGGATATCGATAAAACGCCTGCTGGCCCCGGCTCCGGGCATTCGCGGCTACGAACATGGCAAAGTGCGTAACGTCGGTGTCAACGGGTATAGCTGGTCGTCAACGGTTACAGGGAGTGGCAACTATTTCTTGGACTTCAATTACAGCGGGATCCTCCCGAATAACGGCAACCACTGTACGTACGGTTTTCAGACGCGTTGCCTCCAGGAATAGGGAGAGGATAGTTTCGCCCCGTCTCGAACCTACCGTGCCGCCCGCTCGACCATTGCTATGCGCCGTTCTGCATAGTCCTGCAACATCTCCGCCGTTTGTTCGACCCCCAGAATCGAAGAGTCGACGCAGAGGTCGTACGAGGTCGCCGCACCCCATCGTTTGTCGGTGTAGAAATCGTAGTAGGCCGCCCGTTTTTTGTCGATTTTACGCATCATCTCGGTCGCCTCTTTCGGACTCTTCGCTCCGTGGCACCGCATGATCCGATCGATGCGGTCTTCGTCCGAAGCGTAGATGAACGTGCTGATACAGAGCGGTTCGTTGCGCAGAATATAGTCCGCGCATCGCCCCACGATCACGCACGATCCGGCCAGCGCCACCTCGCGAATGACGTCCGACTGGAATTTGAAGATGTTTTCGCCGGCCAGTGCATGCTGACTCGGCACCGCTCCGCCGCTCATCATCAGGTTGGCTGTCAAGGCCCGAATCAATGTCCCCGGAATCCGTTCGTCCGCTTTTTCAAAGTACTCGGGATCGAGCCCGCTCTCTTTGGCAGCGGTTGCGATTAGCTCCTTGTCGTAGTACGGTATACCGAATCGGTCGGCGAGCTGACGGCCCAATTCTCGGCCGCCGCTTCCGAACTGGCGACCGATCGTGATGACAAAACGGGGTTTTTCCATAGCATCGAAAAACGAGTGTAGTTTATTGAAGAACCGATGATTTCATCCGTCGGAATTTCCGGAACTGGTTCCACAGCAGAATCGCCGCCAGCGTCGTCGCGGCAGCGTCTGCCAGCGGCATGCTCATCCAGACGCCGTCCGCCTCGAAAAATCTCGGCAGCACCAACAGAAATGGAACGAGAAAGAGCAGTTGCCTCGTCAGCGAGAGGAAGATCGCCTTGGACGCCATCCCGATCGACTGGAAGAAGTTCGAGGTAACCATCTGGAACCCGACGAACGGGAACATGGCCAGCACGATCCGCAGCGCATGGCTCGAGATGTCGAGCAACGTGGGGTCGTCCGTAAAGAGCATCGTAATATAGCGCGGAAAGAGTTGGCTGACGAGAAACCCGGTGGTCGTAACGCTCACCGCACAGCAGACGACGTATTTCAAGGTCCGCGTAACCCGGTCGATTTTCCGTGCCCCGAAGTTGTATCCCACGATCGGCTGCATCCCCTGGTTGAGTCCCATGACGACCATCACGAAGAGCATGGCGATCCGGTTGACGTTGCTGTACGCCCCGATATAGAGATCCCCGCCGTGGTGCAGCAGCGATTTGTTGATGAGAATCACGATGACGCTCGAGCAGACGTACATCAGGAACGGCGCCATCCCGATCGAGAGAATCCCTTTGACGATGCTCCGTTTGAGTCGGATGGTCGTTCGGGTGAAGTGGATGAAGCTGTTCGGATTCAGGAAGTGTTTGAGTTCGATCCCCATGGCGGTGATCTGTGCGATGACAGTCGCCCATGCGGCCCCAGCAATACCCCAGCCGAACCCGAAGATGAAGATTCCGTTCAGGATGCAGTTCAGTCCGACGGCCGTCAGCATAATGGCCATCGCCCGCCCCGGATATCCCGAGGCGCGCAGCATGTCGTTGAGTCCCAGATAGACGTGCGTGATGACATTACCGGCCAAGATAATCAACATATAGCTCCGTGCATACCCGATCGTGTTTTCGCTGGCTCCGAAAAAAGTGAGGATCGGGTCCAGCAGTGGCAGGCAGATCGAGGTATAGAGCAGTCCGATCAAGGTGTTGAGAATGATGACGTTCCCCAAGATCAGCAACGCGCTGCTGCGGTCGTTTTGCCCCATCTTGATGGAGAGCAGGGTCGACGCTCCGATCCCGACTAACGAGCCGAACGCTGCGCCGAGATTCATGAGCGGCATGGTGATTCCCAGGCCCGACAGGGCCATCGGTCCCACGCCGTGTCCGATGAAGATGCTGTCTACCAGGTTGTAGAGCGACGAGGCCATCATGGCGATGATCGCCGGGATGGCGTAACGAAGCAGCAGGGTGGATATTTTTTCGGTGCCTAAGAGTTGGGGCGAGGCTTGTTGGGCCATAGCGCGCAAAAATTTATAGGGCGATTCTCCTTTCGTTCGGTATTCTCGGTTCGGAATCGCGTTTCCCGAGAGATATCGAGTGAGGAAAATCACCCTACAAAGGTAGCGTTATTTTCGCAGTTGTGCCAACCCTTTTCGCGCGGTTCGGAGCGTGCGAGGGGCGGGTGCCGCTGCAGCGGTTCGGCTTAGAGGCCGAACTCGCGCAGGTAGGTGGGCATATCTTTGTCGCCGCGTCCCGAGACGTTCACCACCACGACCTCTTCCGGTCGGAAGCGGAGTTGGGGCAGGGCGGCCAGCGCGTGGGCCGATTCGATGGCGGGGATGATCCCTTCGAGTTGCGAAAGCTCGCGCGCGGCATCCAAGGCTTGTCGGTCGGTGGCGGTCAGGACGGTCGACCGGCCGGTCTGGGCCAGATAAGCGTGCAGCGGACCGATACCCGGGTAGTCCAGTCCGGCCGAGATGGAGTACGGCTCGCGCACGTCGCCGTTTTCGTCGAAGAGGATCATCGACCGGCTGCCGTGCAACACGCCTTCCGAACCGCAGGTGATCGACGCGGCGTGTTCGTGGCCGTCGGTGCCGTGTCCGCCGGCTTCGACCTGCACCAGACGCACGCTCTCCTCATCGAGAAAGTGGTAGAAGGCTCCGGCGGCATTGCTCCCGCCGCCGATGCAGGCGATCACGTAGTCCGGCAGTTCACGCCCTTCCTGCTCCAGGAGCTGTTTCCGGATCTCTTCGCTGATGACGGATTGCAGTCGTGCCACCAGATCCGGAAACGGATGGGGGCCGACGGCCGATCCCAACAGGTAGTAGGCGTCGGGGTGCGATACCCAGTAGCCCAGGGCGACGTCTACGGCATCTTTGAGGGTGGCGCCGCCGCTCGTTACGGCTTCGACGGTGGCGCCGAGCATCTTCATCCGGGCGACGTTCAGCGCCTGGCGTTCCACGTCGACGGCTCCCATATAGATCGTACACTTCAGCCCCAGCATGGCGCAAACGGTAGCGGTCGCCACGCCGTGCTGACCGGCGCCGGTTTCGGCGATGATATGGGTACATCCCATCTCGCGGGCGAGCAGGATCTGTCCGATGGCGTTGTTGATTTTGTGCGAACCGGTGTGGTTGAGCTCCTCGCGTTTGAGGTAGATTCGCGCGCCGTACTTCGCGCTGAGTCGCGGTGCGAAGTAGAGGGGCGACGGTCGGCCGGCGTAGTCTTTGAGTAGGGCGGCGAACTCTTTTTTGAATTTCGGGCTTTCGAGGATCTCGACATACCGTTCGGTGAGTTGGTCGATGTTTTCTTTGAGTTCGTCGGGGATGAAGGCGCCGCCGAACGGACCGTAATAGCCTTTTTCGTCTACGTTGTAGTTTTTCATGGTATTTGAGTTTTTAGTGTTGTATTGAGTTCGTGGTAGGAAAAGAAGAAAGGCTGTCGGTGAGTCCGACAGCCTTTCCGTAGAGTATTGCAACTTTGAACAAACGGGCACAGCGGTAACCTCACGCGAATCGTTTAAGAATCGTGCGCCACCACCATGCTTGAGCCAAAGTAATCGCTTTCATCGAGTGTGTTTTGAACACTACAAATATAGCGAAAATTTGGATGATGCAATATGTTCGGCAAAATTAAATGTATTTTTTGGGGAGTTGTTGCATTGGCGGCGGTCGATGGGTTTGAACTTCTTGTTTTTGCTGGTTTTTTGGTGGTAGTTATAGCGAAGCTCCGCCTCTTATGTCGGGTTTTAGTTGCCGGAAAGCCCAAGCAATGCGAAGCATTGCCCGCCCACCGCGGGCACGCGGGGCCGCGCGGCCTGAGCGCGTCAAACACGGTTTCTCTATTGAAAAGATCCCGCGCGCGACAGCTGGAGTAGGAAATCGTTCAAAAGCGCGAATCGCTTTTGAACAAGATTTCCGCCAGCGCGCGGTCAGAAACGACTCTCGAAGAGAAATCCGTGCGCCGCGCCTAAGTAGCGAAATACGCCGTTTCAACGGGTAGTTGAAACGGATGGATTTCGCCGGCGCGCGGTCAGAAACTGTTCTTAGAACGTTATAGCGATGCGCAGCATCGCCCGTCCCGCCGGGGCCACCCGGACGCCGCCCGCGCAGGGCAGTCGAACACGGCCCCGTCGTCCTCCCGCCTAAGTAGGAATTTCGCTGATGCAAGAGCCAAACCGAGAAGAAATTCCCGCGGGCGACGTGCAAAGATTGTTTTGTAACTACCTCCGGGCCGGAGCCAGCGGAGCGGTCGCCCGAGCATGCGAGGAACGCGGCCCTCCGCATGGGGCGGCGTCGGCCCGTCATGGTGAGATTACGGAGGATTCCCGCGGGCGACGGCTTTCGGAACAATTCGGCTTGTAGATCGACTGACGCCGGCGGCAGTGTTCCGGGCAAACTCCAGTCTTCGAGTGCCGAGCGGCACCGCCCTCCGCATGGGGCGGCGTCGGTCGCGCGATCTGCGATCGCGGTTTCTCCCAAGCTGAAACCGGGTCGGAGGTTGCGAAGCTCCGGCCCGTCATGGGG
>JAIDFC010000108.1 GCA_029054535.1 Rikenella sp.
GAAGTTTCGCTGCGCTCCATCGTCCTCTCCGCGGGCTGCGGGTCGCATACCGCTGGGCGCGGTTAATCGGCTAAGCGTGAACCGGATCTGTTGCGGAATTGGGTAATCACGACTCGTAGAGTCGCCGGCCTCGGAGCGGAGCGAACGCCACAGGCGGGCGCCGGGGGGCGCGCCCGAGGACGAAGTTTTCTTCGCATAGAACAGCCCGGGGCCAGCGCGGGATGCTTGTAGCCCGTCGCTTGGGGTAGCTCCGGACTGGCATAGGGAGATCGAGGTGAAAGTCAACTCGCCCGTCAGGCCCGGACCGGCAGGCCGTTATTGAGGCATACACAGCCCGGTTGGAGTGCCAGCGGCCTATCCGTCCTCTCCCTATTCCTGGAGGCAACGCGACTGAAAACCGTACCCACGTTGGCCGTTGCCACTGGGACCTATATTGTTGTAATTGAAGTAGAAGTAATAGGCACTCGTACCTGTTGTTGAAACCGATGAAGACCAACAGTCTCCACTATAGCTGACGTAAGACAACGAACCGGCCCCGTAGTTGCGGACGCCCGGAGCCGCGCCCACCGAGCGTTTTATCGGCCATTCGGGCATAGTCTACGGGAGAGAAACTCTGTGCACGTGGCACAGTTTCTTTCCGGTCATCGGGAGGCTCCCCCGGAACCCCGCGATTACTCCCGAACGCAGCGGACCATAGTACCTTCGCAGATACCTGCGCAGGTCGTGTTTTCAGGCGTTACCGTCTGGCTTTCGAACCGGAAACGGAACGGCGTAGTCGAAATGATCGTCGACGTCCAATAGTAACCTACGTCGATGTAGCCGATGTTGGCCGTTTCGACCCGTCGGATTCCCCGCCCGGGATACCAGACGGATGAACCGCCGAATATCGCAGTCGGATCGCTCCACGTACGCCCTTGTAGCGTACCTGCCGGATCGTGCCACGTGCTGTTCGCGGTCGATAGTGCCTGCCATGGACTCAGCAGTCCGGTTCCGCTGCGGGGTACCCGCCAACCTGCGGGACAGGGGTCGAAGAGCGTCTTCGCCTCGTCTTGCCACCGATCGCCGTTCTGCGGCGCGGTCCAGTCGTAAGAGACGTTGCGGAAATAGAGGCTCCCCGGGTTGCGGATCGCGGAAAAAATGGTAACTTTCGGGTGCGTTTTTGATAGACTTAAAAAAACGATAAATGACAGCGAAACCGATTCAGATATATTGCGAGAATAATCGCGCAACGTTGTATGTGGACGAAGGGGCCACGCTCGGAGAGGTTCTGGAGATGCTGGCTTTGAAGACCGAATCGCCGATCGTCGCCTGCTTTGCCGATAACCGGATGAAGGAACTCAGTACGAGGATTTATTCGCCCAAGAGTCTGCGGTATGTCGAACTCACCTCGCCGGATGGGATGAGGGTCTATGCCCGATCGCTCTTCTTCCTGTTGCACAAGGCGGTGATCGACCTCTATCCGGAGGCCCGGCTGCGGGTGATGTATACGGCCGGAAGGGGGTACTATTGCGAAGTCGACGGGGCCGGGAGCATCGGGGCAGAACAGGTCGACGCCATTCGGAAGAGGATGCACGCGCTGGTGGAGCTCAATCTGCCGATCGTGCGCGAGAAGCTTCTGTTTTCCGATATGGAAAAACTCTACAAAGAGTATCGGTATGACGACAAATTGGCTCTCCTGGGGACACGGCCGCAGTGTTTTATTACGGTCTATAATCTCGGCGGATTGCCCGGGTATTTTTATGGTGCGATGGTGGTTTCGACGGGATTCTTGAAGGTGTTCGACCTGCAGGCGTTCGGCGGAGGATTCGTCTTGCGGATGCCGCGACGCGACGATTGGACGAAGGTCGAACCGATGCGATTGGAACCCAAACTCTTCGCGGTCTTTCAGCAAAACAAAGAGTGGGCCGATATTCTGAGGATCTCGAACGTCGGGTCGCTCAACTCGAGGGTCTTGGAAGGGGAGGCCAGCGAGATGATCAAAGTCGGAGAGGCGTTGCAGGAGAAAACCTTGGCGCGGATTGCGGATACGATCCTCGAACGGCACAACAAAAACGGGGTGAAGATCGTCTTGGTGGCCGGGCCGTCGTCGAGCGGAAAAACCACGATGTCCAAACGGCTCTCGATTCAGTTGCGGGTACTGGGACTCGAACCGAAGACGATCTCGCTGGACGACTACTTCGTAGATCGGGAGAAAACACCCAGGGATGAAAACGGAGAATACGACTTCGAGGCGTTGGAGGCGGTGGACGTCGAGACTTTCAACGCGGATCTGAACCGGCTCTTCGAGGGGGAACGGGTCGAGATGCCGAAGTTCAGGTTTACGGACGGGAAACGATATTACGACGGTACTACGCTGCAACTCAACGAGCGGAGCATCTTGATCGTCGAAGGGATTCACGGGTTGAACCCGGGGCTCACGCCGCATGTCGAGGAACAGCTGAAATACAAAATCTACGCGTCGGCCTTGACGACGCTGTCGCTGGACAACATGAGCGTCATCTCGACCACGGATAACAGGCTCTTGAGGCGCATCGTCCGCGACAGTAAGTATCGGGGACGATCGGCTTACGACACGTTGAAAGGCTGGGCGAGTGTCCGGCGGGGCGAGGACAAGTATATTTTCCCGTACCAGGAGCAGGCCGATGTGATGGTCAATACGGCGCTCTTCTTCGAGATCTCGATCCTCAAACAGTACGCTCAACCGCTCTTGGCGCGAGTGCCGGCCGATACGCCGGAATACGCCGAGGCGTTGAGGTTACTGAAATTCTTGGATCACTTCGTGGAGATCTCCGACCGCGAGTTGCCGCCGACCTCGATCTTGCGGGAGTTTCTCGGGGGGAGTAGTTTTCACTATTGATGGTGATCGGGGCGGGACTTGGTTCGCAGTTGTTGACAATGGGCTGACTGTCGAAAGGGAAAAAGGGGGATTGCCAAGGGGGCGTGAGTCCCCTTGGATGCGTTCTTTGCCTACTTTCTATCGCATAATAGAAAGTAGGAGCCTCCGCGGCTCGAGCGGGTTAGAGGAAAGAGTTACATTTTCCCTGAGCGGGAAATTTCCCCCGGCGGAAGTGGTTTCCTCCGAACAGAACAGCCCGGGGGCCAGTGCGGATTTTTCAGAGCGAACTCTAGCATTCGAGTGCCGAGCGGCACCAGCCCGTCGCTTTGGGTGGCTCCGGCTGGCATTGGGAGATCGAGGCGAAAGTCGGCTCGTTCGGCAGGTAATCGGCAGGCCGTTATTGAGGCAGACACAGCCCGGTTGGAGTGCCCAGCGGCACCTCTCTCTATTCCTGGAGGCAACGCAACGGAAAACCGTACGCATGATAACCGTAATCATTCGGGTGGACCGCGCTGCAATCGAAGTATAGACGGTAGGTGTAGGTCCCCGCAACCGACGACGCCCAGTTGAACCCGTTGTTGCCGACGTAATGCAACGTTCCGTAGAGCGCGTGGCGGTAGCCCGGAGCCAGTGTGCCGGTCTTCGGGGCGGGAGGCTCCCCCGGAACCCCGCGATTACTCCCGGACGCAACGAACCGAAAAAGCTGCTGCGGCGTGATACGTTCCGAATCGGTAAATGGCAGTGGGTTGTGCGCTGAAATTGAAGTAGTAATCACTCGACGACTGAGGAGTGGTGGTCCAACAATCGCTTTCGATCCCGACTCGGACCAAAATGCCTCCGAGGGTCGTATAACGACATCCGGCGCCAGCATACCAAATCCTACCGTTTTCTGCCAACTGCCACTCGGCACCGCCCGATTCGGTCTGCCATTGGCCGGATAAATATTGTAGATCGTCGTTCCCCATTGGATACCAGGAGCTTAAATATCCTGTGCCGCCACGAGGCACTCGCCAGCCAGTGGGGCAGGGATCGAAGAGCGTTTTCGCCTCGTCCTGCCACAAGGCGTCGTTCTGCGGCAGGGTCCAATCACGAGGTATTACGTTGGAATAATAGAGGCTCCCCGGGTTGCGGATCGATTATCGACCGGCCGATAACGAAAGTGCGCCGCAGATCTCGGTCGATGTTTCGCCTAATCCGCCGTCGACCTGCTGGTTCAGTGCGGTGTAAACTTTGACGAACCGAATCGAAGTCAACGAGACCGACCGATCGGAAGCATCGACTGCCTGGTCCAAATCGAATTTATTGCTGTTTCGGGTATCAGGGTCGTTGCCCACCGTTTCGGTGTAGTCGGCCGACCAGTTGTCGGCATATCCCCATTCAAAAGCTGCCAAAACGTATCGTTGCGTAGTCTCATTCCAGGAAGCATTGTCCGGGAGGCGGGTGCCCGAAAAATTCAGCGTAGTCGGATTGTCCGTCAAAAAAGAGGGCCAGTAGCTTTGTCCGTGATACGGAGAAGAGGTCGGATCGATCGTGCCGTTCTCGTTCCGATTGTCGTGCCAGGCGATCGGGGCTGCTTGCGAAAGATTGTCCGGTCGCTCGTAATCGATCGTGTAATCGCGGATCGTTCCGTCGGTCTCCTCTTCCGAGCCGCGTAGTCGATGCCAAGTCGTTCCGTCGAGACTCACCTCTACGATACCCGGTTCCGAACGCCCGGAGAAAGCGTTGCCGAAGATGACGAAATCGGTCCCTTCGATGTTTTTTACTTCGTGGTCGAACTCGAAAACGACGTAACCTCCGAAACCGCCCAAAGACAGGCAGCCTTCTTTCCCGCCGACGATTTTTTGGGCCGCTTCCGGATTACCCAGAGCGGTGTTGACGAATTGTCCGGGAGCGGGGCGGTAGGTGATTACGCGAGAGATCCATTTGGACGGTTCGGGTTCTTTCGGCCCCCCCTCCGTGTTACAGGCCGCGAAACTCAGCGCGGTGAATAAAAGCGGGAAAAAAGTCTGTTTTTTCATGGTCGGTGAGATTGTGATGCACACAAAGATAATTTTTTTGTCGACCGAATATATCCCTATACTAT
>JAIDFC010000109.1 GCA_029054535.1 Rikenella sp.
TTTTTGTTTTTTCGCCACCGTCATACGGGCCCAAAATACAGTCCCACCTCACATCAAAATTTGCTGTGGGGTTGGCTCGAGACACTTCGACAGCGAGCCCCTTCACAGACCCCTCTGTCGTCTAGAACATCGCTTAGGCGTTTTTCGGATTAGCCCCGAAACGGTTCTCGCCCGGTTCGCTGTCTTTGATCATCCAAATGAGGAAGAGGATCGATCCCACGAGCGGCACGAAGTTGATGAAGATCCAGCCGAAAGCCCGCCCCGTGTCGTGCAGCCGTCGCGAAATCACAGCCAAACTCGGAACCAGTACCGCCAGCGAGAACAAGGCGCTGGCAATGCTGAAGATCACACCGATTTTCGGAATCCCCGCCAGGATACTCAATACGCTGGATACGATGGCGATAGCCAGCATCGGCCACCAGTATTCGCTACGGCGTGCGCGACCCGAGAAGTTCTTGTAATTAGCCAGGAACGCCTTGCAGCATTCGACAGCCTGGTTCGGATGAACGTTCGTGTTTACGTTGTTGTCGATGTTTTCCATGATGAAGACAATTAAAGGTGAAACAATGCGCAAAAATAGTAATTTTTAGAATAAAATCGGTAAAAAACAGACAGCTTATTATTCGTCTCGCCGCACCGAGGCGACCGGCGGAGTCGAAAATGAACCGTTTTTTCGGGAATTCCGGCTCTCGACTCCCCGCCCCAGAGAATAAATCGCTATCTTTGAACCCGATAAAACAGAGACAAGAACTAAGAATAGATGTTAAAGAGACTGAAAAAGAAATTGGGGCTGGGACGGAAGGCGGCTGCACAGCAGCAACAAGTCCCTGCGGCGGCCGGCGGAGCGAAGAATACGAATACGGCGGGGGGCGAAGCACGGCCGAACATCCCCGAGGTGGCCGTGCGGGAGATCAAACGGATGTTGTTCGAAGCGTTCAGCGACCATCCGTCGCGGATCTACGACTCGAAGATGGCAGCCAAGCAGATCGGCATCCAGGGGAACGACGGTCGGAAGATGGTCCACGACCTGATGCGTCAGATGGCCTCCGAAGGGGTTTTCGAGAAGGTCGGAGCGGGGCAGTACCGGCTCGTACGGAAACAGCTCCCGACCCGGACCGGACGGGTGGATATGACGGCCAGCGGGATGGCGTATATTATAGTGGACGATGCGGCCGAGGGCGAAAAGGATATCATCGTCGAACCGCGCCATACGCACCATGCGATGCACGGCGACCGGGTCCGGGTGGCGATCGTCGGTCGGCGGCGCGACGGGCGGATCGAGGGCGAGGTGGTCGAGACCTTGGAACAGGGCAAGCGGACTTTCGTGGGGCGGATCGAGATCTCGGCCAAATATGCGTTCGTGATCATCGACTCGCGGACGATGCCCGTCGACATTTTCGTGCCGCTGAACTCGATCAACGGGGCCGAGAACGGACAAAAAGTCATTGTACGCATTGTCGAGTGGCCCGAGACGGCGAAGAATCCGACGGGCGAGGTGGTCGACGTGCTGGGGAACTCGGGGGACAACAATACCGAGATGCACGCCATTCTGGCGGAGTACGACCTGCCGTACCACTTCCCGGAAGAGCTCGAACAAGCGGCCGACCGGATCGAGGCGGGTATTACGCCGGCCGAGGTCAAGCGGCGGCGGGATATGCGCGGGGTGGCGACCTTCACGATCGACCCGGCCGATGCCAAGGACTTCGACGACGCGCTCTCGATCCGACGACTCGACAACGGCAACTGGGAGATCGGGGTGCATATCGCGGACGTAACGCACTACGTCCGGCCGGGCGATCCGATCGACACCGAGGCGGTGGAACGGGCTACGAGCGTTTATTTGGTGGACCGCACGGTGCCGATGTTGCCGGAGAAGCTCTCCAACGACCTCTGCTCGCTGCGGCCCAATGAAGAAAAGCTGACTTTCTCGGCTGTTTTCGAGCTGGACGACGAGGCGCAGGTGTTGAACGAGTGGTTCGGACGGGCGGTGATTTTGTCGGACCGCAGGTTCACCTACGAAGAGGCGCAGGCGGTGATCGAGGGGCGGCCGGAGGCACAGGGCGAACCGTTGCGCGACGAGGTGCTGACGCTCGACCGGCTGGCCAAGACGCTCCGCGCAGCGCGCTTCCGCAACGGTTCGATCGGATTCGAACGCGACGAAGCGAAGTTCGTGCTGGACGAGCACGGGAAACCGCTGAGCGTCTACTTCAAGGAGATCAAAGACTCGAACCAGCTGATCGAAGAGTTCATGTTGCTGGCCAACCGCAAGGTGGCGGAGTTCATCGGACGCAAACGGCCGGGACAACAGGCCGAACGTACCTTCGTTTACCGGATCCACGACAAACCCAACGAAGAGAAGTTAGCCAATTTCAAATCCTTCATCACGCGGTTCGGCTACGAGTTCAAGGCCGACAAGGGAAAGGCGGTGGCCAAGGAGATGACGCGGCTGCTGGCGGCGGTCAAGGGAAAGAAAGAACAGAACCTGATTTCGACGTTGGCGATCCGTTCGATGGCCAAAGCGGTCTATTCGACGACCAATATCGGACACTACGGCTTGGCGTTCGACTACTATACGCACTTCACCTCGCCGATCCGGCGTTATCCGGACATGATGGTGCACCGGTTGTTGCAGCACTACCTGGACGGTGGCAAGTCGGAAGATCGGGATGCTTACGAGAAGTTGTGCGACCATTCGACGGCGATGGAGATTCGGGCGACGGAGGCCGAACGGGCGTCGATCAAGTACAAGATGGTCGAATTCATGGAGGACAAGCTGGGCCAGGAGTTCGACGGTTCGATCAGCGGGGTTACGGACTGGGGGATCTACGTGGAACTCGCCGAAAACAAGATCGAAGGGATGGTGGCGTTGCGCGATATGACGGACGACTACTACGCGTTCGATTCGGAAAACTATGCGGTGGTGGGGCACACCACGGGGCGGCGGTTTACGCTGGGCGACGAGGTGCGGATTCGGATCAAGCGGGCGGATCTGAGTCGGAAACAGCTCGATTTCGTGATGGTGGGGGCGATCGACTTCCACACGCGGCAGCTGGATCGGTTGCCGGAGCCGACGGCGTCGGGAGATGGTTTGGGGGCCTCTGCAGCTGAAGCGCGTCGGGCGGCGCAGGGCAAGGGAAGTGCTTCTCGGGGCGGCTCTTCGCGGAAGCGTCGCGGCGGCCGGTCGCGGAAGAAAAAATAGAGCTTTTGAGGCGAGGATTGCTCATTAGGCTGAAGTTTTTGTCCGAAAGATCCCATGCGACATGCGGCATGCCGTCGGGCGGGCTTTGTTGGTTTTGGGCGCTTTTGACTCCGATAGCTTCTTGCCCACCGCGTTTTTGTGGATTTTCAGTGCAGGTTATAGCGAAGCGCAGGCT
>JAIDFC010000011.1 GCA_029054535.1 Rikenella sp.
GGGCGGCACATCGATATACCTACTGTTACGATCTGGCCGAAGAGTGGCGGGTGTTTACGGGAGGACTGCCGTTTGTTTTTGCGGCGTGGGTGGCGTGCTCGCCGGCGGGACTGGCGTTCGCTCCGAAACTCAACGAGGCGTTGGCCTATGGGGTCGAACATATCGCCGAGGCGATCTCCCGAACGCTCCATCGGTCGCGCGATTTCGACTTCCAACCAGCGTTCGACTACCTCACGAGAGCTATCAAATTCAATCTCGATACTCAAAAACGAGAGGCCATGCGTCTCTTCTGGGAAAAAATCATCGCTCCCGGCTGACTCGCTTCTCTTCACTAATTACTTCTTAGATTAATCGTTCATTTTTTTGCAACCGTGTTTGGCTACGGGATAGAACTGTTCTTTTTCTGAAGAAAAAGAACCAAAAAGACTTTCGGGAATGCTTGCGCATTCCATGACCGTTCTTAGTGAATAGTCTCGGTTTACTTTTGGGCTGGGGTAATGGCGCGCTAAGTGATTGACTCGCAAAATAGCGCGCCATTACTCCCGGCCCAAAGACAAGGCCGCAAGGCTCTTGACTACGGCAGCCCATGCGATACGAAGTATCGCCCGAAGTTTCTTTGGTACTTTCTGTTCACAGAAAGTACAGTACCCTCCCGTAGCTAAAGAAGCAGGTTGTAAAAGATGAATTATTTAGTAAAAAAGGTAAATGGAGGGGTGAGCGCGTTATGATCATACTGTATCTGAAATCGATCAACAAAGTGATTCGGGATCCGGATCCGAAAGTTTTCGAGGAGCTGGGTTACGACGATTTGTTGTGGATCGACCTGGTGGTTCCGACCGCCAAAGAGCGGAAGCTGGTGGAGAGTTTTTTGGACGTGAATCTGTTGACCCGTCAGCAAGCCGAGGAGATCGAGACCTCGTCGCGGTATGCCGAGTTGGAGGACTCGATCATCTGTAACACCAGTTTTACGATTCTTCGGGACGGCGGGTTCGACGTCGAGACCGTTTCGTTCATCCTGAGCGAGGGTTTGCTGGTGTCGGAGCGGAACACCGACCTGCGGACCTTCAGCGAGGCCAGTCGGAAAATCCAGATGAACTACCGGTCGTATACGACCGGGTATCATGTATTGATTTCGATCCTCGAAGCACGGATCGACCTGGATGCCGACATGGTCGAAATCATGTCGCGACAGATCGCGACCTTGAACGCCGTCAATAAAGATGTGGACAAGAGCGTCGATCGGGAAGTGCTGTTGCACATCAACCGCCTGCAGGAGAACATGATGATCCTGCGCGAGAGCATTTTCGACCGCCAGCGGCTCCTGTCGGGGATTCAGCGCAGCGAACGTTTTCCGAACGACGCCTATCCGCGGGTGGCGATCATGAGCAAAGACGTCGGGTCGCTGCTCAACCATGCCGACTTCAGCTTCGAACGGCTCGAATTTCTGCAGGATACCTTTATGGGGCTGATCAACATCGAGCAGAACAAGATCATCAAGATGTTTACCATCTTGTCGGTGATCTTCATGCCGCCCACTTTGATCGCAGGGATCTACGGAATGAACTACCGACTCCAACCGTTCGACGACTGGAATTATGGTTTTGAATTTGCGATCGGGCTGATGTTGTTTTCGATCGCTCTGACGCTTTACTTCTTCAAACGGAAGCGGTGGATGTAGAGTTTGCAGAAAAGGAACCAGCCTGTCCGCCTGAATCGAGAGTCATTTGCATATCTGCGATCCGGCCTGCGCACCCACGGTAGGCGGTGCCGCACGACACTTTTCTCACCCGACAGACCGCATCCGGACAGCCGGTCGGAGTGCTTAGCGGCACCGTTGCCCCAGAAAGAGAACCGAGCGCGAAACAGGAAATGATCCTTAAAAAAGCGACCCTAATCCGCTTTCGCGCGCTATTCCGCACCCTCGGCTTCCACTCGTGCCGTCCAGTCCGGCGCCTGAAGACGAATCTCGCCGCCGTCCGGCGTAACCAACGCCGCCCCTTCCGAAGCCGGCACGATATGACCGATCACGTCCACCCCCGACATCGTCAGCAACTCCTGGTGCTTGTCCAACGGCGCCGTGAACAGCAGTTCGAAGTCGTCGCCTCCGTTCAGAGCAGCGACCACCGGGTCGATGCGCATCTCTTCCGCCATTTTGAAGGTCTGCGAAGCGATCGGAATGCGGTTCAGGTAGATCCGCACCCCGACCTCCGACCGCCGACAAAGGTGTAGAGCCGCCGATGCCAACCCCCGTGTTACATCGATCATCGCCGTCGGCCGAATCTTCGCCTCGCGGAGCTGTCGGAGCACGTCGACCCGCGCCTCCGGTTTGAGCTGCCGTTGCAGAATGTAAGCGTGTTCTTCGTTGATTTCCGGACGGCTCACGTCGTTGCCGGCCAGGACGCGTTTCTCGCGCTCCAACAGTTGCAGCCCCAGATAAGCCGCCCCCAGGTTGCCCGTTACGCAGAGCAATTCTTTGTTCCGAGCCCCGCTGCGGAGCGTCAACTCTTCGTCCGTGGTCGAACCGATCACCGCAGCCGTCAGATTCAGCCCGGTGAGCGACGCCGACGTATTCCCCCCGATCAAAGAAAGCCCGTATTGGTCCGTCGCGCGTTTTATGCCGTCGTACAGAGCCGTGGCATCCTCGACCGAGAACCGCGCCGACAACCCGATGCTCACGGTCAGGTACTCCGCCCGCGCGTTCATCGCGCAGATGTTCGAGACCGCCGCCACGACGAGTTTATAGCCGAGATGCTCCAACGGTGTGTAAGTCAGATCGAAATCGATCCCTTCGAGCATCGTCGCCTGGCTCACCACCTCGAGCCAGCCGCCGCGATCGATCACGGCGGCGTCGTCGCCGATCCCTTGTCGGATCCGGGAGTCGAGGTCGGTCGTAAAAGGTTCTGTCAGTCGCTCTACAAAGGCCACTTTGCCCAGAGCGGATATTTCGGTACGCTTCATCTCTTGTGTGATCGTTTTTTGCAAATTTAAGATTAAAAAAATAACTTTACTGCTTCGTTTCGCGACGGTGCGGTCGTCGACCGACGGCGAAACGAAGCCTCTATCGAGTCTACAAAGTTTTACATACCATGCTGAATATCGTATTATTCGGCCCTCCGGGGGCCGGCAAGGGTACGCAGGCGGAAAAATTACAGAAAAAATACGGACTGCTCCATCTTTCGACCGGCGAAGTGATCCGCGACGAGATGAACCGCGGGACGGAGCTGGGACAGTTGGCGGCCCGACAAATGGAGGGCGGAAAACTCGCTTCGGACGAGCTGGTGTTGGGAATCATCGAAAAGTACATCGAGGAGCACCGGTCGGCGCCGGGAGTTATTTTCGACGGTTTTCCGCGGACGCTGCCGCAGGCCGAGGCGTTCGACCGGATGCTGAACCGCATCGGGGCGAAGGTTTCGGTGATGCTGGCGCTCGAGGTGCCGGACGAGGTGGTGATCGACCGCATTCTGACCCGGGGAAAGACCAGCGGCAGAGCGGACGACCAAAGCATCGACACGATTCGGAATCGGATCGAGGTGTACGACCGGCAAACGGCTGTGGTGGCCGATTTCTACAAAAAGCAGGATAAGTTCCGGGCTGTGGAGGGGGTAGGAACGATCGACGAGATTTTCGACCGGTTGTGCGGAGTGATCGACGGTTTGGGACAGTAATTTTTGCTCTCGGAAAACACATTGAACGGACCGGGGGAATATTCCCATATTAAAAAAAAGGCCGCTGCCCTTTCGGGTTGCGGCCTTTTTCTAACTCGAAACCTGACAGGGAATCTCCGGCTGATTTGATCTCCCGTCCGACCGACCATCCCCGGATGTCCGGTCGGAGTACCCTGAGCAGCGGACCCGAACCTACCGGTGTCTATCCCAACAACAACCTGCCGTACCCCTTTCGGCAAACTGCG
>JAIDFC010000110.1 GCA_029054535.1 Rikenella sp.
GGCTTGCAGAGCAAACTCCAGCTTTCGAGTGCCGAGCGGCACCCCTCCGCCGGGGGCGGGCTGCGGGCCGAGCGATCTACGATCGCGGTTTTCTCGCCCGTCAGGCCCGGAACCGGCAGGCTGTTGTCGGGGCAGTGGTGCAACCAGTAGATTGTTGGGGTAGACACAGGTAGGTTCGAGTGCCGAGCGGCACCTCCCTATTCCTGGAGGCAACGCAACAGAAAACCGTACGCACGGGAACCGTAATCATTGGTGTAGAACCCACTGGATCCTAACCCCAAGTAATAGACATCACTGTTTGTAATGGACGATGCCCAACTGGATCCACTGGTGCCGACGCTACGCAACAGACCGGATCCGCTGGCTCGATAGCCCGGAGCCGGGGCTACCGGGGGGGGTATCGGCCATTCGGCGAGAGAAAATAGCGGACTCTGAGTGTTCGGAAGTAATCGCGGTTTGGGCGTCGCGACGACGATCGGTGCGCATGCGGGCGGGTAAGGGGTTCTGTCCGGTTTCCCCGTTTCTTACCCCCGTCCTCGCGGTTATCGGGAGGCTCCCCCGGAACCCCGCGATTACTCCCGAACGCAACGAACCGAATGGGCGTGTGCGCGAGAGTGGGACTCGAAAGGACGTACGAAAGTCGGACTGTAAACGAAATGTCCGCTCGATATGAGATTGGCCGTAACGGTGGTGGTCGTACAGAAACCGGCCCCGGTTTGAAAATCCCCCGTCGTATAGTATCGTCGAGGAGCCGTCGGATACCATGCCGAACCGACGAATACGATCGGAGATCCCCAACGATACCCGGAGTTCGGGGATATGTCTGTCGTACCGTTCCATGATCCGTTGCTCATCTCGAAAGCATGCCATGGATTGGCGAGAGCGGCATCTTCGCTGTTGTGCGGAACCCGCCAACCTGTGGGGCAAGGGTCGAAGAGCGTCTTCGCCTCGTTCTGCCATAAGGCTATGTTCTGCGGTGTGGTCCAGTCGTTGTTCTCGCCCTTCAAATAGAAACTCCCCGGGTTGCGGATCGCGGAAAAAAGAATAGAAAAAACGGTCATAGAAAACGGCCCCCCTATCCGATCAGACCGAAGTGTCGTAGGGCGCGGGCGATGCCGTGGTCGTCGACCGAAGTCGTAACGTAGTCCGCCGCTCGCTTCACCTCCGGCGCTGCATTCCCCATCGCGACCGCCACGCCGACGTGTTCCAACATCGGAATATCATTCCCGCCGTCGCCGAAAGCCATCGTCTCGTCCGGTCCGATCCCGAACCGACTCAACAATCGGTCGATTCCCTCGGCTTTGCTCACCCCGGTCGGAACGATGTCCGTAAAGAGCGGGTTCCAACGCATCGAACGGCAGTGGGGCAACACTTCGCGCATCAGACGCGGTTCCTCTTTCGGACCGAAAAAGGCGATCAGCTGCATGACGCCCCGACGGGCCGCGGCGCACCAGGCGTCGAACGGAAGCACGGCGGCCGGATTGTCCGTCTCGACCAGCTTGCGTACCCGTAAGACTCGGTCGTCCACGAAATTGAGAAACATCTCGCCTTCGCCCGCCAGGACGCAGGCGAAGGCGTCGGGTCCCTGTTGCCACTCGATAAGCCGCTCGATGTCCGCGGGGTCGATCGTGCGCCGAAAAACGACTTCGTCCCGGCCGGCCAAACAATAACCGCCGTTCAGGGCGATGTAGCCGTCGAACGGGAAGTCGCTGATCGGGAAAATATCGCTCGGATGGCGACCCGAAGCGATGAAGAGTTTGACGCCTCGCTGCCGCAGCTGCTCCAACGCTTCGCGCGTCGAGGGCGGAATGGCGTGCGTGGCGAAACTGACCAGCGTGCCGTCGATGTCGAAAAACAGGGCTTTTATCATCGTTGTCCTGGGGTGTTTTGCGTTTTTTGTGTGTTTGGCAGGTTGCGCGACTCTGTTTACTGCCGGTAGAGTGGCTGGAGGCGTGTTTTGGACCGGTTGCCGGTGGCGCCGCTCCCGCCGGAAGGCAACGACGGCGCCGGAAGCGACAGCTGTTCGCGAACCGTGATGACGGTCCGGTCGCGTTGCCCGGTCATCGGGTCGACCGCCTCGACGGTGTTCTCGCCGGGGCGCAACGTCGCGTTCTTCCACTCGAACCGACCGAAGCCGTCGTTCGACCGAAGACCCAGCGAACGCCCGTTCACGAAAAGCTCCACGTCGCTCTGGTTCGAGAAGACGCGCAGCGTCTGGTGCGTCGAGCTCCGCTCTTCGTAGCGCGAGTCGACGAGGTGGACGAACGGATCGGTCTTGTTCCAGTTCGCCTTGTAGAAGTAGAAGGCGTCTTTGCGGACCCGGCGATCGAAGGTTACCAGGCCGAAGTCCGCCACGCCCGGCCTCGCGCCGTCGGTCCGGTGCGCCGCGCCGTAGTCGAACATCGTCCAAACGAACGTCCCCCAGTAGCCCGGTCGGGCCTTAGCGATCACGCTCCAGTAGCGCTCGTGGAAACGGGTCTGCCACTGTTCCGGATGCCAGGCGCCGTCCGCTTCGGGTCGGGAGAGGCTGTCCGTCCACTGGTAGATGCTCCCGCCCGCTCCGTAGCCGCTCAAGCCGCTCCGCAGGGTCGGGTAGTTCCGGAAAAGGTCGGAGGTCCACTCCTCGAACGACTCGGGCTGGCCGGACTGCCATCCTACGAAGGCATAGATTCCGATCAGGCTCGGAACGTAGTTCAGTTCGTCGTTCTGGTTGCTGGCCGCCACGCTCAAGCGGCCTCCCCCTTCTTCGTCGACCGTGGTTTTCAGCTCCCGGATGAGCGACAAAGGGTCGTCGCCGCGCTGGTTGAGCCGATCGTAGAGCCCGAACCAAACGACCGACGGGTGGTTGTACTGTTGGTGGAGCGTTTCGAGGAGTTGTTGCCGGATGTTGGCCCGAAAGGCCTGGCTGTCGTTGAATCCTTTGTCGCGGTAAGGGCCCGCGCCGACCAGCGGGATGTCGCTCCAGACCAGGATCCCGGCCCGGTCGCAGAGGTCCAGGAAGTACGGGTCGTTCGGAAAGTAGGCGCAACGAACGGCATTGGCCCCCATCTCCCGGATGAGTTCCACGTCGCGCCGGTGGTTCTGTCTCCGGAGGGCGTTTCCGATGCCGTCCCAGTCCTCGATCCGGCAGACGCCTCGCACCGGAAGGGGGTGGCCGTTGAGCAGGAATCGGTTCTGGGCGTCGACTTCAAACCACCGTAGCCCGAAATCTTGTCGAACGTGGTCGTAACCGTTCGAACTCCCTTTCACACGCGTCTCTATATTATAGAGGTAAGGGTCGTTCACCCCCCAGAGGTGCGGTGCGGCGATCGAGAACGAGGCGGCCACTTCGCTCCGCCCTTCGGGATCGAGTTTCACGCGCCGGGCGAGCGAGTCGATCCGGTTGCCTTCGGCGTCGCGCACGACGAAGGTCGTTTCGACCATCTCGCCTCCCGTGCCGCGCACGCAAGCCAGGACGTTCACATCGGCCTGTTCGGACGAAACCCGCGTCGGGGTTACGTATACGCCGCACGAACCGTAGTCGTCCAGCGCGATATGGCTCTCCGGCGTAACGATCAGTTCGACGTCGCGGTACAGGCCGCCGTAGATGTTGAAATCGCCGACCAGCGGCGGTCGATTCAGGTCCGGCGCGTTGTTGACTCGCACGATCAGTGAGTTTCGTCCGCCGAAATTAAGCTGTCGGGTGATCTCCCAAGCGAACGCGGTGTAACCGCCGACGTGTTGCCCTACGTGCCGTCCGTTCACGTGGAGGTCGCACGTGGCATTGGCTCCGCCGAAACGGATGAAGACGCGTTTCCCGCGCCACGACTCCGGAATCTCGACGGCGCGGAAGTAGCCGCCCAGGCCGCGGTAATAGTCCGGGATGGCTCCGAGCGCGTCGGTATTCCAGGTGTGGGGCAGCCCGACGGCCGTCCCGGGCGCCTCGAGGCTGGTCTCCCAGCCCGGCGTATAGGTCCATTCGCGCTCCAGCGAGACGCTCTTTCGTTGGGCCGTCGCGCTCGATCCGAGCAGGAGGACGGCGATCGCTCCGATGATGACTCTTTTCATGCCTTGTAATCCCGATGGTCGAGGACAAAGATAAGAAAACCCGCGACTCTGCGAAAACCCTCTTTTTCGTAGTTTTTTCGGCCCGGGCCGAAAGTTTTTTTGCCGGTTTGACGCTTGATTCAGAGCGGAATAGGATTTTATTTGAAAAATAATTCGAAATATGTTTGGAAGTTTCGTCGGAAAGTCCCTATCTTTGCATCCGCAAATGAGGGGAGGTTTTTCTCACCGGTTTGCACAATAAACGTTCGATTTTTCTCGTTTCTGTTTTTCCCGACTCGCTCGGGGCGAAATTTGGAAAATATAACAAGTTCTTTGAAGTATTGCAGTGTAGTACAAGTTTAAAGTACTGTTGATTTTTTTGAAGTTAGAGGAATAGAGTACAGGAATTCGGAGTCTGGTCGAAGATCGACGAAG
>JAIDFC010000111.1 GCA_029054535.1 Rikenella sp.
GTGTGGAACCGCCCCGGACTCTCGGCCCACGATCGCAGCATGATTACCGTGGCGACTCTGGTCGGCAAAGGGATCGTCGACTCGTCGCTCGGACACCACCTCGAATTCGCCCGGGCCAACGGCGTTACCCGGACCGAAATCTCGGAGATGCTGACCCACATCGCCTTTTACGCCGGATGGCCCAATGCCTGGGCGACGTTCCGGCTGGCCAAAGAGGTCTGGGCGGACGATACGACCGCGGAAGATGCCAAGGCCGCTTTCCAGCGCGAAATGATCTTCCCGGTCGGCGAACCGAATACGGCGTACGCGCAGTATTTCATCGGTAACAGTTACCTCGCCCGCATTTCGTCGGAACAAGTTTCCGTCGCAAACGTTACCTTCGAGCCTCGCTGCCGCAACAACTGGCACATCCACCGGGCCACCGAGGGCGGCGGACAGATGCTCGTAGGCGTGGCCGGTCGCGGCTGGTACCAGGAGGAGGGAAAACCCGCTGTGGAGATTCTACCCGGCACGGTGATCCACATTCCGGCCGGGGTGAAGCACTGGCACGGCGCAGCGGCCGACAGCTGGTTCGCGCACCTGGCGTTCGAGGTGCCGAGCGAGAACGCCTCGACCGAGTGGCTCGAACCCGTAACCGACGAACTGTACGACGAACTCTCTAAAAACGAATAGATGAAACGGATTCTTTTGCTCTTAACCACTCTGTTTGCGATGACCTCTTCAAGTTTCGGACAATCGGGCGGCCAGTCGAAGACGCTGGCGATCTACTTTTCGGCCACGGGTACCACGGCCCGCGCGGCGCAACGCATCGCTCGGGAGACAGGCGGCGACCTGTATCGGATCGAACCGGCAACGGCCTATACGTCGGCCGACCTGGACTGGCGGAACGCCCGCTCGCGCAGCTCCGTGGAGATGAACGACCCGAAATCGAGGCCGGCGATCAAAAAATCGACCGCCGCGCCGGACATCGAGGCTTACGAGACGATCTACCTCGGTTACCCGATCTGGTGGGACCAGGCTCCGCGGGTCGTTCAGACCTTCATCGAGAGCCACCCCGAATTGAAAGGTAAACGGGTCGTTCCGTTCGCCACGTCGGGCAGCAGCGGCATCGCCAACAGCGTCGCCAAGCTCCGCCAGGCATATCCCGAGATCGACTGGCAGTTGGGACGGCTCATGAATCGCCCGTAACCGCACGGGGGGGGACTGAAAATCGAAAGTTTATCGCTATTTTTGTATCCGGACCACCGTGTAACGACTACTGAAGTAACGATGAACTGGATCATTCTGATTGTCGCCGGCCTCTTCGAGGCCGGTTTCGCTTTCTGCCTCGGGAAGATGAAAGGGGCGGCCGGAACCGAGTATTATCTTTGGGGGTTGGGATTCCTGATATCGCTGGGGCTGAGCATGACGCTGCTGGGCTGGGCGGCACGGAGCCTGCCGATCGGAACGGCCTACCCGGTCTGGACCGGAATCGGGGCCGTGGGGACCGTCGTGCTGGGCATTCTGTTTCTGAACGAACCGGTTACCGTGGCTCGGGTGGTTTTCATCACGATGCTGATCGCCTCGATCATCGGGCTGAAAATCGCCGGATAGCTCGCTCATGGATAACAGAAGCGAAATATATGCCCGATACAAAGCCGCCGTGGCCGTCCGGTGCGCGCCGGAATATCGGCAGCGGGTCGAGGAGGTCATTCGACGGCGCGGGCTGTCGTCCGCGATGAACGACACCCGGTGGTTGGAGCTGCAGGCCGCCATACGGGCCGTTCCGGAGACTTTTCGACCGGCCTACGTCTGTCGACTTCTCCCGGACGAGGCGGAGCATACGCCGTATTTCGGAGAGGCGCCGACCTGGGTTGGGGCTTGGGAGTGGTTTGCCGACGATTGGGAGGCCGCGCCGCCGCCCTTTTTCAGTATCGAATGGATGTCGATCCATCCTCGACAGACCATTGATCGCGGCAAGCTGATCGCCCCGGCGATCGAAGACCGCTCGGAACTGCTGGTCGAGATACTCCGAAAAAGCCGCATACCGTACGAGGAGATCCAGCCGCATACATTCCTTATCCGCGGGTACCGATAACCGCAGATACGAACGAACATCGACATTCGGCCCGGGACGCAAAATAACAACCCGTCGCCGAACGTTCGTTCTCTAACGGGAAAAACGAACGACACAAAACGACAGAACCGCTATGATGACCCTATTTCTCATCCTCTTTCTGCTCCTGCTTCTGCTGCCGGACCTTTACATTTGGTTCGCATTCGTGCGCGGGGTCGCGGGCGGCGGGTGGACGATCCTCTACTGGACGCCGACCGTGCTGGCCCTCGTTGCGCTGGGCTGCTGGCTGGGCGGCGTGTGGCAGGAGGGGACCGTACGCCTCTTCGTCGGCCTGTTGATGTGCATCGCCGCGCCGAAAGCGGTTTTCTCCCTCTGTTCGCTGGCGGGGCGAGGCATCGGGCTGCTCGTACCGCATGCCGGACGGGTCGGGACAGTCGTCGGGATCGTCGCGGCGGTCGGGGTTTGCGTAGCCTCTTACTACGGTTTCGCACGCGGATGGAAACGTCTGGAGCTGCAGGAAACCTCGATCGTTTCGGAGGAAGTGCCCGCCGCGTTCGACGGCTATCGCATCGTTCAGCTCTCGGACCTGCACGTGGGGACGTACGGCAGCGACACGACCTACCTCCAACGCCTCGTCGACCGGGTCAACGGGTTGAGGCCCGACCTGATCGTCTTCACGGGCGACTTAGTAAACACCTCGGCCGATGAGCTCGAACCGTTCCTCGGGGTTCTGTCGCGGCTCCAGGCGCCGGACGGCGTCTACTCGGTGCTCGGGAATCACGACTACTGCATCTACCGGCGGTTCGACCGGCCGGACGAAGCGGCCCGCGACCGAGCGGTCCTGATCGACCGCGAGCGGGCGATGGGCTGGGACCTGCTGCTGAACGAACACCGGATCCTGCGTCGGGGCGAGGACAGCATCGCCCTGATCGGCGTGGAGAACAACGGCCGTTCGCCCTTCACCTCGCGCGGCGACCTGCCGCGGGCGATGCGAGGTCTGCCGGAGGGAGCGTTCAAAATCCTGCTGAGCCACGATCCGAGCCATTGGCGGCGCGAGGTGCTGCCTGCGAGCGACATCCAGCTCACCCTTTCGGGCCACACCCACGCCATGCAGCTGAAATTGGGCAGTTTTTCACCCTCGCGGTGGAGCTATCCGGAATGGGGCGGTCTGTATCGCGAGGGGAAGCAACAACTCTTCGTCTCGCTGGGCGTCGGCGGCTCGGTCCCTTTCCGGTTCGGCGCCTGGCCCGAGATCGATCTGTTGGTACTGCGCTGTGCAAATCGACCGAAAAATTCGTAACTTCGGCGAAATGAACGATTCGTTATCGGTATCGTCCGTCCGGGAGACCCTGCGATCGATCGCCGACCGGCCGGAGAACGGTCGGCTGGCCGAAGTTTCGCGCCTCGTGTCGTTCCGTCCGTACGAGACCTACGGCCCCCACCGCCACCGCCGCATCGAGATCAACTACGTGAAGCGGGGCAACTGCATTCTGCGGCTGGCCCACGGAAGCGCCGGTTTCAAACGGGACGAAACGATGCTGATCGGTTCGGAAGTCGAACACTATTTCGAGGCCGGAGCAGAAGGGGCCACCTTGATCCAACTGGAGTTCCAGCCCGACATCTTCGGGCCGCCGGAGCAGGGATTTCCTCCGCTTCCGGACAGCGAAAGCGGCGTAATGCGCATCGCCAACAACCTCGGCATCCTGCGCGCCGTACAGCGGATCGTCAACGAGCTGGAGGAGAGACAGGAAGACTACGAATCCCTGGTGCTGCTCTACTACACCGAGCTGCTGATCCTGCTGCGCCGTTACCTGAACCGCACCTCCCTCTCGATCGGTTCCGACCCGGCGATGCAGTCCGCTTTGGCGACGATCCGCACCCGTTTCGCCGAGCCGCTCGCCATCGGCGACATCGCCGTCGAGTCCGGTGTCAGCAGCCGCTACCTGCGCAAACTCTTCGACCGCTACCTGAACCTCTCTCCGCTCGCATACCTGACCCAGGTGCGGATCGACCGCGCGATCGAGTTGCTTCGGAACACCGAAATGTCGGTCAAAGAGGTAGCTTTCGCCTGCGGATTCCAGTCGCCCCAGTACTTCGCACGCATCTTCCGGCGGCAGACCGGGCGCTCGCCCAAGAGCCTGACCCGATAGATTCCGAACCGTGCCGAATAAAAGAGTTCCGTTTCATACACGTTTTCGTCGATTCCATGCCCGAATCGACCCGTATCACCTGGCCGAACATGCGGCCGTTTTGGGTTCGTTCCGTAATTTTGTACCGATTCAGAACCGAACCTAAAAACCCAAACAACCGATGAAAAGAATCACCAGTACCTTTCTGTTACTCGCCTGGACGATAACAGCCGTTTTCGGCCGGGTTCCGCAGCTGTCGTCGCGACCGACGACCGTGGCTGGCGTGAACGAGCCCGTCCGCTCGCTGAACGGCACATGGAGTTTCCGTACCGCTACCCTGCCCGCCGCGACGATCGAAGTGCCGGGCGAATGGGTCATGCAGGGCTTCGAGGTCGGCGAGGGCGAGACCGCGATTTATACCACCCGGTTTCGCGTGCCGGACGACTGGCGGGAACGACGGATCAAAGTGCGTTTCGACGGCGTCAGCTCGCACGCTGCGGTGCGGGTGAACGACCGGCCGGTCGGCGAACACGAGGGCGGGATGGTGCCGTTCGAATTCGACATCACCGAAGCTGTCGAGGCCGGGCGGGAGAACTCCCTGACCGTCGAGGTACAGGCGCAGACCATCTCCGACCGGCTGAGCTGCCTGTCGCAATATGCGGCCCATACCGTGGGCGGGATCCTGCGGAAAGTAACCTTGTTTACGCTACCAGAGACGTACGTTGCCTCGACCGACCTCACGACGACCCTCGACCCATCTTATAAGCATGCCACGCTGCACATCGCGACCGATATTGTGCGGGGAGACGGCGCGACGGGCGGAACGGCGACCGTCGAATACACGTTGAGAGACTCGGCCGGGAAGCGGGTCGCGGCGGTCAAACGATCGGTGCCGGCGACCGGCAACGGGTCGGTTTCCGCTGCGCTGACCGTGCGGAACGCCCGACTCTGGAATCCGGAGTCGCCGGAGCTCTACACGCTGACCACAACCCTCGCCGTCGACGGTCGGGAGGTTCAGACCAACGAACAGCGCGTAGGGATGCGGCAGGTCGAGGTGGAGGGGAACCGGCTCCTGGTGAACGGCCGTCCGGTCAAGCTGCACGGCGTGAACCGCCACGAGGTGCATCCGCTGCGCGGGCGGAGCGGCACGCCGGAGCTGTGCCGCCAGGATGCCGAACTGTTCAAAGCCGGGAACTGCAACTACATCCGCACGTCGCACTACCCGCCGGCGGAGGAGTTTCTCGACGCCTGCGACGAGCTGGGGCTCTTCGTCGAGAGCGAGTCGGCCCTCTGCTGGATCCAGCACGGCGCGTCGCCCATCTGGAGCCACTGGGACTACCGCGACGAACGTTTCCTGCCCTACATGATTCAGGCCAACGTCGAGAATATTCAGGCGGGCCGGAACCACCCGTCGATCATCCTCTGGTCGCTGGGGAACGAGTCTTATTGGTCGCCGCTGTGGCAGTCGGTGCTGGACTCCGTGCGGCGAATCGACCCGAGCCGTCCGTTCAGCTTCCACGACCAGTGCTGGGGCGGCTACAACAACGGCGGCAACCGGACCGACCTGTGGAATTTCCACTACCCGTGGATCGGTGCGGTGGCGGCCTGCGACACCATGTCGCGGCCGGTGCTCTTCGGCGAGTATGCCCACTTGAGCTGCTACAACCGCACCGAGCTGGTTACCGACCCGGGGATCCGGGCGGCGTTCGGCCGGCCGCTGGTCGAGCTTTACGACACCATCTACCGCCATCCGGGCTGCCTCGGCGGAGCACTGTGGAGCGGCATCGACGACACCTTTCACCTGCCCGACGGTCGGATCGTCGGCTACGGTCCGTGGGGGCCGATCGACGGCTGGCGGCGGCCGAAACCGGAGTATACGGCCATGAAACGGGCCTACACCCCGTTCCGCATCGTGGAACAGCGGCGGACGACCGAGGGGATTGAGCTGACGGTCGAAAACCGCTACGACTTCATCGGGTTCGACCGCGTGCGGATCGAGGCGGGAGCGGTCGGAGGCACGTTGCAGCCGATCGCTTCGCGGATTCCGGCGCGCGGCCGGGGGCGGATTCTGATTCCGGCGCCAATCGGAGAGGATATTTACCTGCGTGTAACGGGACCGCAGGGGTATATCTGCGCCGAAGAGCTCTTCCCGGGAGACCGCGTAACGGCCGCGACGAACCATCTTTCGATTCCCTGGAAAACGAACGAGACACCCGACGCACTGACCATCACGGGCACAGGTAACGGCGGACACCGCTATACGTTGGTTTTCAGCAAGACGACCGGGCTGATGACCCGGGCGGCCATCGACACCACGGCCCTGTTGCTGCAAGGCCCTGCTTTCTGTCTCGTGGCGATGAACGCCGACAACGGCGACAAACCCAACGTAGCGAACGAGACCTACCAGAACGAACTGTATCCGAAGAAGAGCTACCCGAGTCTGGTGCTCTACGCGACGGATTTCCGCCACAGCCGTGAGACCGACGGAGGGATCCAAGTCGAGACCGAGCTGGCCTACCTCGGCGGCGACCGGGGGCGAATCGTCTACCACATCCGGCCGAACGGAAAGATCGAGACCGAGTACGCAATCACGGTGGCCAAGGCGGTCGATCCGCGGCAGTACGGGCTGGTGATGCAGTTGCCGAAAACGATGGAATTGCTGTCGTGGGAGCGCGATGCCGACTTCTCGGTCTATCCGGAGTGGGACATCGCCCGACCGGAGGGGACGGCACGGCTGAACGCCCGTCCTCTGCACGAGGTCGAAGCGTGGCGCGAGGTACCGCAGGGAGCCTGGCGAGAGGATGCCAACCCGATGGGTTCGGTCGATTTCCGGGCGACGCGGCCGAAAATCCGCCGCGCCTCGCTGACCGACGACCGACGGCACGGGATCGTGCTGCACGGCGACGGGCGACAGGCCTTGCGCTGTTGGTTCCAGGACGGACGCATCCAGATGCTCGCGGCCGACTACAACAACGGCGGAGCCGAACCGTTCTACTCGGCTCCGTTCACCGACGACCGCATCCGGGTGAATCCGGGCGACACGCTGAGCGGGAAAATCATTTTTGAACTTCGATAAAATCCGAACCGATGACACACATCCGAATCCTCGGTCTGCTGCTGGGCAGCATGATGCTATGCACGGCCTGCGGGTCGAAAGAGAACCGGTTACCGGCCGAAACGGGACCGCACGACTTAGTATTCGACCGGCTGGCCGCGAGCTGGGACGAAGCGCTTCCGCTGGGGAACGCTTTCGTAGGCGAACTGATCTGGCAACGGGATTCGATGCTGCGGATGTCGCTCGACCGGATCGACCTGTGGGATACTCGACCGACGGACAGTTTGTCGGGCGATCGGTTCAGTTTCGACTGGGTCTATCGGATGTGGCGCGAAGGCACCTACGATGCCGTACAACGCAAGCTCGACGAACCGTACGACCGGCTGGCCGCTCCGTCCAAGATTCCGGGGGCGGCCGTCGAGTTCGACGTGCGGAGCCTGGGGCCGGTGCGGTCGGCACGGCTCGTACTGGCCGACGCGATGGCCGAGGTGGAGTGGGAAGGAGGGGCGTTGCTGCAAAGTTTCGTCAGCGCCACCGAACCGGTCGGTTGGTTCCGTTTCGAAGGGGTTACGCCGGAGGTATTGCCCGAGGTGATCGCTCCGCGGTATCGTTTGGAGGGCGAGTTGGCCGCCTCCAGCCCGGTGGGCGGGCATGACCTGCGCCGGTTGGGGTACGAGCAGGGTCGAGTCGAACACGAACGGCGGGCGGACGGCGGAACGATCCGCTATCGCCAGCCGGGATACGGCGATTTTTACTACGATGTGGCGGTGGAATACCGCTTCGCGGAGGGCCGATTGGTCGGAGCGTGGTCGATTACCACCTCCGGTTCGGTGTCGACCGGCGAACCGGAGGCCGGCGAACGGGCGGCCGCAGCCTTGCGGCGCGGGATCCGGAAAGATTACGAAAGCCACCGGAAATGGTGGGCGGAGTATTGGAACCGTTCGTCCGTAACGCTGCCGGACAAGGTACTCGAACGGCAGTACGCCAACGAGATGTACAAATTCGGGTGCGTAACGCGCCGCAACTCGCCGATCATCCCGTTGCAAGGGGTCTGGACGGCCGACAACGGTCTGTTGCCGCCGTGGAAGGGGGACGTGCACCACGACCTCAACACGCAGCTCAGCTACTGGCCCTGTTATACGGGCAATCATCTGGACGAGGGGTTCGGCTACCTGCAAACCCTTTGGGATCAGCGCGGGGTCAATCGAGAGTACACGCGCCGGTACTTCGGCTGCGAGGGCCTCAACGTGCCGGGCGTAGCGACGATCGAGGGAGAGCCGATGGGGGGATGGATACAATATGCACTGTCGCAGACGGTCTCGGCCTGGCTGGGACATCACTTCTACCTGCACTGGAAATACTCGGCCGATCCGGATTTCCTGCGCGAGATGGGGTATCCGTATCTGCGGGAGGTAGCCGCGTTCCTCGAACGGATCACGGTGAAAAACGAGCGGGGAGAACGGACGCTGCGCATCAGTTCGAGTCCGGAGATCAACGACAACACGCCTCAGGCGTGGTTCCCAACCATCACGAACTACGACCTGGCTTTACTCAAGAGTGCGTTCCGCGAGGCTTCAGAGATGGCCGCCGCGCTGGAGCTGACCGATGAATCGGCGCACTGGACCGCACTGGAGGCGGAACTGCCGCCGTTCGATCTCGATTCGACGGGTGCGCTGACCTTTGCCGCCAGACACCCTTACGACCAGTCGCATCGCCATTTTTCCAATGCACTGGCGATCCATCCGCTCTCGCTGCTGGACGTAACGCGCGGGGCGGACGAAGAACGGATCGTGCGGGCGACGATCGCTCGGCTCGACGAACACGGGAGCGACTGGTGGGTAGGCTACACCTTTTGCTGGCTGGCGAACATGAAGGCCCGGGCGCTGGACGGCGAGGGAGCGGCTGCGGCGTTGCGGGATTTCGCCGATTACTTCTGTCTGCCCAACACGTTCCACGCCAACGGACAGCAGAACGGCACAGGAAAGAGCAACTTTACGTATCGTCCGTTCACGCTGGAGGGGAATTTCGCCTTCGCGGCGGGCATTCAGGAGATGCTGTTGCAGAGCCACACGGGGATCGTGCGGATCTTTCCGGCCATACCGGCTTCGTGGCGCGACGTCTCGTTCCGCGATTTGCGTGCCCAAGGGGCTTTCCTGATCTCGGCGACGATGACCGACGGCCGCGTAACGGAGGTAACGATCGACCCGACGATGGGGGGTACGTTGAGGCTGGCGAATCCTTTCCCGGCAGACTCTACGCCGTGCGTGTCGGGTGCGGTGTCGGCGACGCTCGACAGCGGAGTCTGGACGATCGAGACTCGGAAAGGCACCTCGATTCGCCTCGAGAAGTGAGACTCCCCTTCCCTACTCTCTCTGACGACAGAATCGTGGGGGGG
>JAIDFC010000112.1 GCA_029054535.1 Rikenella sp.
GAAGATCAGCATCAACAGGAAGATATTGAACCATCCGTATCCGCTGTTGAAGAGCCCGAAATCGGTATTGTCCCACCCGAACAGTTCGATCAGCAGCCCCTGCAACGGAGCCAGCACATCGGCCAGAAAATAACCGCACATCATGGTCAAAGAGACCATCATCAGCACCACCCATCGAGCCGTCCGCGACTCGGACATCTTTCGTTGTATCGCTTCTACCATCTATCTAATTTAATACATCTGTTCTTTCGAACAAACGGCCGATTTGTTTTTTATGCGAACACAGCCGTTTCCGCCGAAAAAAATTTCCCTTTCGGACAAAATCGAAGCATTCCCTCCAACCCGCGCAAGCCGCGTTGTGTCATCGAAAAAACGGGGCGAGAACATAGCCAAAAATCGCGCACGCAGGGTGCGCAAGACCGCTTCGGGAGAAAAACGATTTACCCCGCAATAAACCGCAATCGGAAATCACGCGGGCCGAAGCCCTCCCCCGGCGGCGGGCCGAACTTTCGCTACGCTCATTCGTCCGCTCCGCGGACTGCGGTCCGGAAAATCTACTCCGCACGCGCCAGCGAGAATCCTCCGAGATCTCACCTTGACGGCCGCCGCCACCCCCATGCGGCAGGCCGCGTTCCTCGCAGGCTCGGGCGACCGCTCCGCTGGCCCCGGCCCAGAGGCAGTTTCACAACAAGTCTTTGTGCGTCGCCCGCGGGAATCCTTCAAGATCTCACCATGACGGGCCGTAGCCTCGCCACGCGAGGCCCGCAATATTCCATTGCTCCCGCAATGATTGCGTTCCTCGCAGGCTACGACCCAACGGCTGTTTCAAAAACATTCTTTGCGCGTCGCCCGCGGGAATTTCATCTCGATTTGGCTCTTGCATCAGCAAATTTCTCCAAGATCTCACCATGACGGGCCGGAGCTTCGCCCCGCGAAGGCCCGCTATTTCTCGCTGACGCGCGGCGGGCTTCGCAACCTCCGGCCCTTTTAATTCCCAAGCCGGGTTTATCCGCACGCCGGCGAAATCATTCTCAATAAACTCTCCGTTTATCGAGTGATTTCGCTCTTTAGGCGAGGCGCACTGGTGCCGACTAAGGCCGAGAGAACCTAAGCAAAACACCCAATGGGTGCGTCGCCCGCAGGAATTTCATAAAGATTTCGCCAAGTGCGAAACTTTTGAAATTCCTCTTCAGGCGGGCGGGCGACGGGAAACCGTGTCGGACTGCCCTACGCGGGCGGCGTCCGGGTGGCCCCGGCGGGACGGGCGATGCTACGCATCGCTATAACGTTCAGCAACAAAAAAGCCCCAACAAAAAAACAACGCGTCCGATGCTGCGCTACAACAAAAACCGTTAATCCGCTTATTACTTCCGCAAAAACTTACGCGGTTTCACCATATTCTCCGGCCGCAAAATATTATCCAACTCCTCTTTCGACATCAGGTTCTTCTCCAACACCAGATCATAGATCCCCTTACCCGACTGAAGAGCCTCTTTGGCCAGTTCGGTCGAAGTCTCGTACCCCAAGTACGGATTGAGCGCCGTTACCAGCCCGATGCTGTGATACACCAAGTCCCGACACCGCTCCTTATTGGCCGTAATCCCCAAGATGCACTTCTCACGCAACGTGTTCATCCCGTTCACCAGCATCACGATCGACTCCAAAATACTGTAGACGATAATCGGTTCCATCACGTTGAGTTCCAACTGTCCCGCTTCGGCCGCCATCGTAACCGTCAGGTCGTTCCCGATCACCTTGTACGCGATCTGGTTCACCACCTCCGGAATCACCGGATTGACCTTGCCCGGCATGATCGAAGACCCCGGCTGCATCGGCGGCAGGTTGATCTCGTTCAAGCCCGTCCGAGGCCCTGAAGAGAGCAGCCGCAGGTCGTTGCAGATCTTCGACAGCTTGACCGCCATCCGCTTCACGGCCGACGAATAGATCACGAAAGCCCCCGTATCGTTCGTCGCCTCGATCATATTCGTCGCGGCCGTAATCGGCAGCCCCGTGATCTCGCGCAAGTATTTAATACAGATCTGACTGTACTGCGGATCGGCATTGATCCCCGTCCCGATCGCCGTAGCCCCCATATTGACCTCCAGCAGCAACCGCGCATTCTGTTCCAGACGGTCGATCTCCTCGGCCAGATTGGCCGCATAGGCTTCGAACTCCTGCCCCAAGGTCATCGGCACGGCGTCCTGCAACTGCGTCCGCCCCATCTTGATCACCTCGCCGAACTCGATCCCTTTAGCCTGGAAAGCGCCGATCAGCTCTTTGAGCGACGCGATCAGGTCGTTCGTCTGGTAAATCAACGCGATCTTCACGGCCGTCGGATAGGCGTCGTTGGTCGACTGCGAATGGTTCACATCGTTATTCGGGTGGCAATACAGATACTCGCCCCGCTGATGTCCGAGCAGTTCCAACGCCCGATTAGCGATCACTTCGTTGGCGTTCATATTGGTCGAGGTCCCCGCCCCGCCCTGCACCATGTCCACCACAAACTGCGCATCGAGTTTCCCTTGCTCCACCTCGTGGCAAGCGGCGATAATCGCATCGGCCACCTCCGGTTTGATTTCGCCCAGGTCGCGATTGGCCTTCGCTGCGGCCTCCTTGACCATCGCCAACGCTTTGATAAAATAAGGATACATGCACAACCGCACCCGACTGATATGAAAGTTATCGAGTGCGCGCATGGTCTGCACGCCGAAATAGTACTCTTCGGGAATATCCAATTCCCCCAGCAGGTCGTGTTCCCGGCGGGTTTTGCCGGACAGCGGCATTTTCGTAATGTCCATCTGTTTGTATTTTAATCTTTTTATGTCGTCTTCGAGTATTCAAACGCCCCTCGCTCGCCCTCCGATGGCGCGCCGCACGGGAGCCCTAATCGAAATCGAATCCCAGCGCGAACTGATCCACGAACAACTCGCTCCCCGGCCCTCCGCAGAAGTCCTCCCCGTACCGACTCGACGACGCCACGATGACGATATGGGTCGGCTTCGTCGTGATGTCGTTATAGGCCAACTGCAAGTCGAACTGCTTGTATTCCGCGACCACCTGGTCGTCCTCCAACTTCGCTTCGGCAATCACTTTCACATTCGCCGGCCGCACCGTCGCCGTCCCCCAGTCCTCCAACCGGATGTAGATCGAACAGTAATCCATCTTCCCCACCGCATCCGGATGTTTCTGCGGACTTTTATTATTTCCCTCCGTCGTAACCACCTGCGGCGTATACTTATACCAGCCCGTCATGTGCGTCGGCCGCCCCGTGTACGGCCGCCCCATCACCGCACTGGCCGCCGGATTCCCCATATTGGTACTGTAAGTCCCCGTAAACAAGTTCCCCGCCGCAATCCCCACCACCAACACGTCTCCCAAGGTCGTCAGCCGCGCGGCCTTTCCCTCGACGGCATTCCCCGCCCCCTCGACCGGCACGCTGTTCGGATCCATGTAGATCGTAACCCCTTCGTTCCCGGTCGCCCAATACGAATTGGCCGCATCGGCATTCGGAAACCACGTCTTCCCCTTCTGCGTCCAGGTGTTGAAATCGAGGTTTGCCACCCGGATCTCGCCATCGGTCTTGAACGCCACCGGATCGCCGTAGTTCTCCCCGATCACCCCCCTCGCTTCATAATTGGTTTCCGGTTCCAGATCTTTCGCCACGGCCGAGAACTTCCCGCCGTTCACCTCAACCCCCACCACATTCCGCCACGCATCGTCGCCGGCCCCCGCCTTGCGCACCTGGAAACCGCAATCCCCCGCCGAAGTCAATCCCTGTGCCGACAGGTAAGCGAACTTCGCCCACGGATTGACCGCCATCTCCGTGATGTACTGCATCGACTGTTCGACCGTAACGGTCCAAGTCTGTTCGATATCGAAAAACCGCACGATAAATTTCTGCGGCAAGTTCCAGTCGCGAATCGAGTTCAGTTCCACCTCTTTCCCGACAATCCGTTCAGTCCCGTCCGGCGCCACCCACGCCATCGTCGAATTGGACGGACCGAGCCGCAGCTCCTGCACCTCCAGATCGCTCAACGAGACGCTCTCCGGCACATACGCCGTAACGCTATAGTCCACCGCGCTGAACTTCGCCTCGCCGATCTGCACTCCGCCCGCCAACACGAAGCTCCGCGCAATATTCTGTTGAGCCTGCAGCGCCCACGCGTAGTCCTGGTAGGTAATCACCGTAAAGCCGTAGGTCTTGTCGACCGGAATCTCGTACTTTTCGCTCCCCTGGGTCAGGTCCAGGTAATACGAGTCGAGCGTGTCCATCTCCAGCCCCGTAACGTTGTCCACCATCCGCGCCTCGGGCGTGATGCGGAAGTCCCGCAAGTAAACCCGCCGCAAATCCACCGTGTCCGACAAGGTCAGCGCAATGGTCCGTGCGGTATTATCCAAAGTCAGATCCTCGGCCCCGCGAATCTCCATCGCGGTGATATTCCCCGGAACGATCTCGAACGGGATGTCGTTTTCGATACACCCACTCAAACCCGAGCACACGAAAGCCGACAGCAACAGTGTCGGCCAAAATCTCTGATTCTGTCTCTTCCGTCCCATATTCCCCATAGGTAGTGTCTACAGATAAAAGGTCATCCCCAGCGCAATGGAGAAGATATCGATCTTGAAATTCGCACCGCTGGAGGTTCTCGATCCATGATGGATCTGGTTGGTCGTTTGTTCGGTGCGCTTGTACTGGTAGCCCATCACCCCGATCGTAGCCTCCACGGCGGCGAAGTCGTTGACGAAGACCGACACGCCCGGCGAGCAGAGCAGCCCGACCTGGTAAATCTTCGTATAGGTCCCCGTCAGATCGTCCCCCACGCCGTTGGTCATCTTACCCTGCCCGCCGCCGAGCTGGAGTTTCAGGTCGTTGATCAGGGCAAACCGCCGGCTGTTCCCCAAGTTGATATAGTTCCGCAGAAACAAGGTCCCGGTATAAACATGTTCGATGTTGTACATATCCGACAGGCCGAAGCTCAGATCGCCGAACGCCAGGTTGATGTTGTCGATCTGGAGCATGGTCCGTTGATAGGTGAACGCCAAGCCGGCCGCCATGTTCTTCGAGAACGAGTATCCGACCATCGGCCGCAAGGCGAAGGTGTACCCTCGGCTGGTGAAGTCCTTCAGCAGGCCGAAGAGTTGATAGTCTTCGTTGTTGTGCTGGGTATAAGAGATATTGCCCCCGAAAAACCACACTCCTTTGGGCATAAACGTCTGTCCGGCGGTAATTCCCCGGTCGAATTTCGGTTTCTTTCGAGGGTTCGACGAAGCTTGCGTTCGTTGCACCGAGGCCAGCTCCCGCCCCTCCAAAACCGTATCCGCCGCAGCCGAAACTCCCGCTGCCGAAATCGCCGCCGTATCCGCCGGCACCGCCACCACGGCCGCCGCAGCCGGAATGGCTCCCGCCACGAAACCGGTCGCCAACAGCAGATTTATGATTCTTTTCATGTTATTTTCTTCGTATTCTCGATCGTTACCCGCCACCCGCCTCGAACGTCGTCCGTATGCTTATTTTTAATGGGTCGTCAACTCGGTCGGATCCCAAACCAGTTCAAAGTCGTCGATATAGAGCGTACTCCCCTCGCCTCCGCAGAAATCATCACTCAGATAACTACACGTCGCCCCCATCACGATATGATCCGGACGCCGTCCGAGCATATCCTCCGGATAATCGATCCGGAACTCGAACGACACATAGCCATTATTATCCGCCACCACGGGCGTCGCCCCGCTCAGCAACTCGCCATACCCCACCACCGTCGGATTCGCCGGACGATCCGTTACACCGCTCCCCCACGCTTCCAGACTGACATAGATCTTACACTTGTCCTCCTGCCCCATTAAATGGGAGAACTTTCCGTCGATGTCCCGGTTGATCGTCTTCGGCAAGTATTTGTACCACCCCTTCAACGCCAACGGCCGCGCGGTATACGGCCGCCCGTAATGCACCAACGCCCGCTGCGCAGCCGTAGTGGTCGGCGCACTGTTAATCGGCCCGAAAGTCCCGCTATAGATACTCCCCGAAGCCAAACTATTCACTCCGAATTTGCTGACATAATACGATGTCAACCACAGCGCCGTCCCCGTCCGCGCCTCATCGCCCGTAACCGGCAACGTAACGTTTTTATCTAACCCTTGCCCTAACATCGTATACTTTCCACCCGGATTCCCCGTCGCCCAAAACCGATCCTGCCCCGGAATATTCGGGTCGTACACACCGCTCGCCCCGTCGAACGATCCGTACGAGCCGCCCTCGAAATCCAGGTTCGGCACCGCGACATACGGCTCCGTAACGAAAGTCTCGACCGTCCCCGCATCGACCCCGTCGCCGACCGGCCGAAACTCATACGTAGTCTCCGGTTCCAACCCGCGCAACAACCCGACGAATGTCTTCGTCGCCTCGTTCACCAACGCCTCGTCCACCGACACGCGCTGCCATGCCCCCTCAGCTCCCGTCCCGAACTTCTTCCGGTACTCGAACGCCAACCCCGCCGGCCGGGCATTAAGCCACGACGCCGAAACGTAAGCATACTTCGCCCCCACTCCCGGCACGCCGTTCACCAACGAAGTCCCCAACGCGCTGCCGGTCGCAAAGTCGCGCGCCACAGCGAGCGTAATCCGCTGGGTCCGCATCTGCCGATCGGCATCGTAGATCTCGATGTCTATATCATACCGTCCCGGCGTCCCCGGCAGCTTCGCCCCATCGACCTCCCGGGTATTCATCAAAGGCGAAAAGTCGATCCACATCTCC
>JAIDFC010000113.1 GCA_029054535.1 Rikenella sp.
GGTGCGGATCTCGGGGGCGGCCAAGGAGGGCGACAAGGAAACGGTCGAGGCGACGATCGGAATGTTGCGCGAAAAGTATTCGACCTGTATCGACGAACTATTGGAGGCGAATCGGGCGGCGGCTGCGGATCGGATGGAAGAGGCCTTGGCGTTGATTGCCAACGAGACCTTTACGTATCGCGGCGAACTCTCCGACAAACTGATCCTGGCGCAGGGCGAGCTGCTCACTAGCGCGATCTTCTGTTTCCACATGCAGGAGCTGGGGCATCGGGCGGTGTTGCTGACCTCGCCCGAATTCATGCACACCGATCCGGAGGGAAAACCCGATACGGAGCGGCTGAACGGCGAACTGGCACGGCTCGTTACGGCGACCGATCCGGATATCTACTACATCGCGCAGGGTTTTATCTGTACGGATTCGGCGGGCCATGTGAGCAACCTGGGGCGTGGCGGCAGCGACTACAGCGCGGCGTTGATGGGGGTGGCGATCGGTTCGGACGAGGTACAGATCTGGACCGACATCGACGGCATGCACAACAACGATCCGCGGGTGGTGGACCGCACGTTCCCGATCCGGCGGATGAGCTTCGACGAGGCAGCCGAACTGGCGTATTTCGGAGCTAAGATCTTGCATCCCGCGACGATTCAGCCCTGCAAGGAGGCGGGGATCAACGTGCGGCTCAAGAACAGCATGGAGCCGCAGGCCGAGGGGACATTGATCTCGGACGCGGAGGATAATGCGATGGATTTTCATGCCATCGCGGCCAAGGACGGGATTACGGTGGTCCGGATCGCTTCGGCGCGGATGCTGATGGCGTACGGCTTCCTGCGGAAGGTCTTCGAGGTTTTCGAAAAGTACCGCACGCCGGTCGATATGATCACCACTTCGGAGGTCGAGGTGTCGCTCACCATCGATAGCACGTGCCATCTGGAGGAGATCATCCGCGAACTCAGTCCGTTCGGGACGGTCGAGGTCGATCGGGACAATACGATCGTATGTATCGTGGGGTGCATCGACTATCAACATGTGGGGTTGGCGGCGCGTATCTTCGACGGGGTCAAGGAGGTGCCGATCAAGATGATCTCCTACGGCGCCAATCACCGGAGTATGGCGATTCTGGTGGCCACGGAGCACAAAAAACAGACGCTCCAGGCGCTCAACGATCGGCTGTTCGACGGGGGGTGCGGACGGTAGCGGTTTGTTCGGCTTGGGGACTTTTTCGGGGCTTTGTTTTTGCGGCCGGACGGCCCAAGCGATGTGCGGCATCTTTTGACGAGTTTTGGTTGCCGGATGACTTCGGCAATGCGTAGCATCGGACGCACAGCGTCTTTTATTGGAATTTTCTCCGCCGGATATTATTGCGAAGCGCTCTTGACTACGGCAGCCCGTTGCCTCCCGCGGGCACGCGGAGCCCGCCCGGCTTGAGGGCAGTCGGATACGGTTTTCCGTCGCCCGCCCGCCTGAAGAGGAATTTCAAAAGTTTCGCCTTTGGCGAAATCTTTATGAAATTCCCGCGGGCGACGGACGCGTTGGGTGTTTTGCTTGGGTTCTCTCGGCCTTAAGATATTTAGCTACTTAGGCAAGGCGCGCGAACAGAGAACGTTTTTCGGCAGCCCCGCGCGCGACAGCTGGAGTAGGAAATCGTTCAAAAGCGCGAATCGCTTTTGAACAAAATTTCCGCCAGCGCGCGGTCAGAGACTGTTCTTAGAACGGTATAGCGATACGTAGTATCGCTCGCCCAGCGGGGGGCACCCGCGGCCGCGCGGCCCGAGCGCGTCTGACACGGTTTCTCTAAAATTAAAGCCCCCGCGCGCCGCGCCTAAGTAGCGAAATCACTCGATAAACGGAGAGTTTATCGAGAATGATTTCGCAGGCGCGCGGCCAAAGAAGTTCTGGAATGAAAGAAGGGCCGCAGTCCGCGGAGTGGGCGATTGAGCGTAGCGAAACTTCGGCCCTCCGCTGGGGGCGGGCTGCGGGCCGAGCGATCTAGGATCGCGGTTTGTTTCGGGAGAATGGCGAACAGGGCCGGAGCTTGCGAAGCTTCGGCCTGACATAGGGAGATTTCGGAGTAAAGCGGGCAACGGCAGAACTTTTTTGAGCAAGCCCAATTTTCGAGTGGCATCAGGTCGAACGCCCGGGAGGAACTGCAATCTTTGACGCGCAAGCGGCAAAATTGCGGGCCTCCCGAGGGGAGGCGTTCGGCCCGGGCGCCTTGCAGGCGCGATTTACTCGGCTATAGTCTTTTAATCTGGTGGCTGCCCATTAAGAAAACGGTCATTCGAGTAGCCGCCAGTGGAAAGAGCGAGTGAACGGATGTGAACCGAGCTCGCGCCGCCGGGGATGGCGGCGACTCGCGCGATCTACGATCGCGATTTATTGCGAGTTGTCTTTTTCGTAGTTCAAAGGCCCGGGGCCAGTGCGGATTTTTCGGAGCGAACTCTAGCATTCGAGTGCCGAGCGGCACCAGCCCGTCGCTTGGGGTGGCTCCGGGCTGACATCGGGAGATCGAGGTGAAAGTCGGCTCGCCTGGCAAGCAATCGGCAGGCTGTTGTCGGGGCAGTGGTACACCCGGGTAGGCCAACAAAACGCCGATCGGCACCTCTCCCTATTCCTGGAGGCAACGCAACTGAAAACCGTGCGCACGAAAGCTGGTGTAATGCGGGGTAACCACGCTGGATAAGAAACGCAGGTAGAGAATGTTGGAACCATTCGGTGTCGAAGTTAAGCAGGCCCCGTGGTCGCCGACATGCGACAACGTCCCTTGGTCGTAGGGGCGGTAGCCCGGAGCCGATCGACCTGTTCGCCCCGTCCGGCTTGAACGCTCCTCCCGATGGATAGACGCCCGAAAAAAGAAAGCCTTTCCTGATAGCTCCTGGTGTGCGCGTCGAGCGCATGAAATTTTGCGATAGAGACCGATAATTCCGTCGGGTGCGGTTATTTGATTATCTTTGCACATTCGAGGAATAATCAGCCAGAGCCCATGATTTATCATATAGCCGAATATCTGGACCGCGCGATCGATCTGCCGGGGGCCGGGATGTTCAATTACATATCGTTTCGTTCCGCGATGGCCATCGTCTTCTCGCTGCTCATCGGGATGGTCTTCGGGAAGAGCATCATCCGCCTGTTGCAGCGGCGGCAGATCGGCGAAGAGATTCGGAACCTGGGGCTGGAGGGACAACTCCAAAAGCGAGGGACGCCGACCATGGGGGGGCTGATTATTCTGGCCGCGATTTTGGTTCCGGTGCTGCTGTTCGCCGATCTGACCAACGTATATGTGCAGTTGATGCTTGCGACGACCGTTTGGCTGGGTTTGCTGGGCTTTTTGGACGACTATATCAAGGTTTTTCGCAAGCGGAAAGAGGGGTTGAACGGTCGGTTCAAGATTTTGGGTCAGGTGTCGTTGGGGATCGTGGTGGGGACTACCATGTGGATGAGTCCGCAGATCGTCTCGCGCGAACCGGCGACCCGGCTCTCGGTCGAGGCGGAGTGGGTGGTGGCCAATGATTTGGGGAACCAGCGGAAGATCGTCTACCTGACGCCGGCCGAGAAGTCGACCGCAACGACCATCCCGTTCTTTAAAAACAGCGAACTCAATTACCGGGATTTGGTGCCGATCGAGGGGAAGATGGGCGATACGCTCGGGTGGTTGCTCTATGTGTTGATCGCCGTGTGCATCATTACGGCGGTGTCGAACGGGGCGAATCTGACCGACGGACTCGACGGATTATCGGCCGGGGTGTCGGCGGCGATCGGCGTGGTGCTCGGGATCTTGGCTTATCTGTCGGGGAATGTCATCTATTCGGAGTATCTGAATATCATGAACATACCGGGTTCGGGCGAACTGTTGGTCTTTGCCGGGGCGTTCGTGGGGGCGCTGGTGGGGTTCTTGTGGTACAACTCCTATCCGGCGCAGGTTTTTATGGGGGATACCGGATCGTTGGCGGTGGGGGGGATCATCGCCGTGTTTGCGCTGTTGATTCGTAAGGAGCTGCTGTTGCCGATCTTATGCGGCGTTTTTCTGGTCGAGAGCGTGTCGGTGATCGTGCAGGTTTGCTGGTTCAAGTATACCAAACGGAGGTATGGCGAGGGGAGACGGATCTTTCTGATGGCGCCGTTGCACCACCATTACCAGAAAAAGGGGTATTTTGAAGTCAAAATCGTTACACGATTCTGGATCGTGCAGTTGTTGTTGGCGGCCATTACGCTGATGACCTTGAAGATACGGTGATCGCTTCCGAGCGTTTCCGAGATGTTTTCGAGACGGGCGCCTGTCGCGGAGACGACTTTGTTAACCATACGAAACCAAATACTTTATTCAAACCATGACACTGTTATATTTACCTCATTATTATTGGGGCGGAGAATACTCCGAGACTACGCTGATGGGGCTCGTGTTGATCGCCGTGATCGCCGTGATCGGCTTCATCGTGCAGGCCCGGTTGCAGAGCGTATTCAACAAGTATTCGAAAGTGAAGTTCGCCGACGGGATGACCGGCGCGGAGGTGGCCGAGAAGATGTTGCGGGACAACGGGATTACGGATGTCCAGGTTCTCCGGACGGCCGGTAGCCTGACCGACCACTTCAACCCGATGACCAAGACGGTGAACCTGAGCGACGATGTGTATGGCAGCAACTCGGTGGCGGCTGCTGCGGTGGCGGCGCACGAGTGCGGACATGCCGTACAGCATGCCCTCGGCTACGCCCCTCTTCGGTTGCGTTCGGCGCTCGTTCCGCTCACCTCGTTCTCGTCTCGCTACTCGACATGGGTTATTTTGGCCGGTGCGGCGCTGATGTTCGCCACGCGGAATGAGATTCTTTTTTGGATCGGGATCGCGATGGTAGCCGTTTCGGCCCTGTTCAGCATCGTTACGCTGCCCGTGGAGTACGACGCTTCGCGGCGGGCGCTGGCTTGGCTCGAAGATCAGGAGATCCTGACAGACAAACAGCAGGTGCAGGCCGAAGAGGCGTTGATGTGGGCGGCGAGAACTTACCTGGTGGCGGCTTTGTCGGCGATTGCCGTATTGATCTACTGGCTCGGTTTCTTGCGGCGGGATTGATCCGATAGGGGATTTTTCGCCGGATGTTGAAAAGCCGTTCTTTCGCTTCGTTCGGAGCGGAGAACGGCCTTTTTTTCGGTCCGTGCGATCCGCAGAGCCCGACTAACCGAGAAAAAACGTATCTTTGTACATTAAGAAAAAAGAAGATTATCATACACCTATGGCAGATAATACCATACTGGCCAAGTTGGACGGCATTCGCGAGAAGTATGCCTCGATCTCTGAGCAGATCACCGATCCGGAGGTGATGAACGACATGAAACGGTACATCCAGCTCAACAAAGAGTATAAGGAGCTGGGACCGATCGTCGAGGCGGCCGATCGGTATCGGATCGCGGTGGCCAATTTGCAGGAGGCGAAGGACATCTTGGTCAACGAGAAGGACGAAGAGATGCGCGAAATGGCGCGCGGCGAAGTCGAAGCGTTGGAACCGGCCATCGCGCAGCTCGAGGAGGATATCAAGCTGATGCTTATTCCGGCCGATCCGCAGGACGGCAAGAATGCGATTATGGAGATCCGCGGGGGTGCCGGAGGGGACGAAGCCGCTATTTTTGCCGGGGACTTGTTGCGGATGTACCTCAAGTTTTTCGAGCGGCGGGGGTGGAAAGCCGAGATCAACAGCCAGAGCGAGGGAACGTCGGGGGGGTATAAGGAGGTGGTGCTGAAGATCACGGGCGAGGGAGTCTATGGGGTGCTGAAATACGAGTCGGGGGTGCATCGCGTGCAGCGCGTGCCGCAGACCGAGACCCAGGGGCGGGTGCATACGTCGGCCGCTTCGGTGGCGGTGCTGCCGGAGGCCGAGGAGTTCGATATCGACCTCAAGATGGAGGATATCCGGAAAGATACGTTCTGTGCTAGCGGGCCGGGGGGGCAGAGTGTGAATACCACCTATTCGGCGATCCGGCTGACGCATATCCCGACCGGGATCGTCGTGCAGTGCCAGGACCAGAAATCGCAGCTCAAGAACTTCGATAAAGCGTTGGAAGAGCTGCGGACCCGGATTTACAACTTAGAGTATCAAAAGTATTTGGACGAAATTTCGTCGAAGCGGAAGACGATGGTCTCGACGGGCGACCGCTCGGCGAAGATCCGGACTTACAATTATCCGCAGGGGCGGATGACCGACCACCGGATCGGGTATACGATGTACAACCTGCCGGCGTTTATGGACGGCGACATTCAGGAGTGCATCGATAAGCTCCAGTTCGCTGAAAATGCCGAGCGGCTGGCGGCGGCTGCCGAAGAAGATGGGTTGTAAAACTCGCAAAACGGAATAATTACTCACTAAATCTGTTTCAAATTATGAAGTATTGTCGTCATTGCGGTGCCGAGATGCACGACGAGGCGGTTCTGTGCGTGAAATGCGGTTGCGCGGTCGAGAATATCCAAGTGCCCGGCACGGCAGCTGTCGATCCTGATGCCAGCCCGAAGAGCGGGATCACGGCGTTGTTGCTCTGTTTCTTCCTCGGCGGCTTGGGGATTCATCGCTTCTATGTCGGAAAAATCGGAACGGGAGTGATTCAGCTGCTTACGCTCGGCCTTTGCGGGATCTGGACATTGATCGCCTTTATCCTGATCCTTCCGGGCAGCTTCACCG
>JAIDFC010000114.1 GCA_029054535.1 Rikenella sp.
GCTCTATTCCGAATAAAACCTTTTATCCAGACTTATGGCACCGACAAAAGATACGGACACGACGATTCGCGAGTACATCATCACGGTTTTCACCGAAAATCGGGTGGGAGTACTGGGGCGTATCACCTCGATTTTCACGCGGCGGAAGATCAATATCGAAAGTCTGAAGGTCAGCGAGACGCCGGTCAAGGGGATCAGTATGTTCACGATCCACGCTTTTACGACCGAGGATACGGCTTGTCGGATCCTGAGCGGTATCGAGCGGATTATCGAGGTCTTGCGGGCGGACAAGTACCGGACGGACGAGTTGACGACCCAGCAAATCGCGCTTTATAAAGTCTCGCCGGAGCTTTTTCTGCGGGGCGGGGACGCTTGTTTGAAGGAATACAATGCGCGGGTGATCGAGATCAATCCGGAGTACGTGGTGTTGGAACGGACCGGGACGGGAGAGGAGATCGAGGCGTTGCGGGATTACTTGTCGGAGGCGGGGATGCTGTTGCAGTTCACCCGATCGGAGAATATCGTGCTGCACGACGCGACGGTCGAAACGGCCTTGCATGGGATGATCGAGGGGTGATCGGGCGGTTTCGGTTGGAGTGTCCGGCGGCACACCGTTGACTCCGGGAATAGGGCGAGGACCGAACACGATAGAAAGGCGGGCGACAAAGAGCGAAGAGATGACGGTACGAAACTAATTTGTAATACATAACCATTAACTTAAGAAACGAAAAATGGCAAAAATCAATTTCGGAGGAGTGGAAGAGAGCGTCGTAACACGCGAGGAGTTTCCGTTGAGCAAAGCGGCAGAGATTCTGAAAGACGAGACGATCGCCGTGATCGGTTACGGTGTTCAGGGGCCGGGGCAGGCGATGAACTTGCGGGACAACGGTTTCAATGTGATCGTCGGTCAGCGGAAAGATTCCAAAACCTGGGATAAGGCGGTGGCAGACGGTTGGGTACCGGGCAAGACGCTGTTCGAGATCGAAGAGGCGTGCCAGCGGGGGACCATTATCCAGTTCCTGCTGTCGGATGCCGGGCAGATCGCGCTGTGGCCGACCGTCAAGAAGCATCTGACGCCGGGGAAAGCGCTGTACTTCTCTCACGGTTTCGGGATCACCTACAAAGAAAAGACCGGGATCGTGCCGCCGGCGGATGTGGATGTGATCCTCGTGGCGCCGAAAGGGTCGGGGACTTCGTTGCGGCGGATGTTCGTGGCCGGACGGGGCTTGAACTCCAGCTTCGCCGTATTCCAGGATGCTACGGGACGGGCCAAGGATCGGGTGATTGCGCTCGGGATCGGGGTCGGTTCGGGCTACCTGTTCGAAACGGACTTCAAGCGTGAGGTGTTCTCGGACTTGACCGGCGAACGCGGGACGCTGATGGGGGCTATCCAGGGGATTTTTGCGGCGCAATATCAGGTGCTGCGCGAACATGGGCATACACCGTCGGAAGCCTTCAACGAGACGATCGAAGAGTTGACCCAGTCGTTGATGCCGCTGGTGGCGGAGAACGGGATGGACTGGATGTACGCCAACTGTTCGACCACGGCGCAGCGGGGGGCTTTGGACTGGTGGAAACCGTTCCGGGATGCGACGCTGCCGGTGTTCCAGAAGCTGTACAGCGAGGTGGCCAATGGGAACGAGGCTCAGCGTTCGATCGATTGCAACTCGAAACCGGACTACCGCGAAGGGCTCGAAAACGAACTCAAGGAGCTGCGTGAGAGCGAAATGTGGCAGGCGGGGGCTGTGGTGCGTCAGTTGCGGCCGGAAAATAACAAATAGAATCAATACCTTTGAAGTCCGGTCTCAAGAACTGGATACATAAAACGAAAGAAGCAGGGTAGACTTTTTTACAAAAGTCTACCCTGCTTCTTGTTGATACCCTCATCCCCATTTTCATCTTCTTCCAGTCAGTACTTTTAATAGTCCTGGTGTATAACGTTTTAATAGGTAAAAGCTCGACAAAAGGATAGTTATCGTTAGACAGGTCGCCAAAGTATAAACGCTAATGATCCCGAGATCGGAAGTTGGGCGTAAGAAATAAAAGACTCCTTTGACAGCAGCGTTGCAGATGATGCCGTGAGTGATATATAGAAAAAATGAAGAAGAAGCTAAAAAACGACTGACCGTACAGATTTTATGTCGTAAGAGCCATGCAGACAGATTATATGCAAAAATTAAGCCGACGAATACGTTCAGCGTCTTGATTGTTCCCGTGGCTTCCGGCCAATAGTAGGCCGCCGCCACATAGAGTAAAGCCAAAGTAGGATAGAGAAAGGCAGAACTCTTGAAAAAACGTCCGAATTCAGCCAGCATATCTTTTCGGTTGATGCTCATGTAGGCACCCCAGGAGAAAAAGAAAAAAGCTGCTAAGAAATTGATGGATAAGCTCCAATAATTATTGAAAAACCACAAAACTCCCAATGCTATGACCCAATAATGCCGCAGTCGTTTGATACATAGATAAAGCAAGGGGCTGGATATGACAACGACCATCAAATCGCGAAGGAACCATAATGGGGCATTTTGAGGAGTCCCGTCTAAGGGCGGAATATTGGGTGGATAGATGAAAATCCCATGAGCGGCGTTCCAATAACTTTGCAAAATTGCAGAAATCGAGAAGTCCAGTTTTACGGCATGAATATCAGGAAATAGGGTTGAAAAGCAAGGTAAAAAATGAGATAAAAGCCATAGAATAGAGACCGTATTCCATATGATATATGGAATTAGAAGTGTTTTTACGCGATTTTTCAGTTTTTTGAGATATACTTTACGGCTCCACTCGACTCCTAAGAAGAATACGAAACCCGAGATGAAAAAATATATCGGAACGCTTTGCCCTCTCAGAAAACCGTCGATGAATCGGTTGATCGCGATAAATATAGGATATTGATCCGTGTTGTAGACTTGTCCTTGAACTGTCAGTCCCCCTGTATTGAACGTATGAATAAGAACGATGATAACGGCTAATGGGAACCGCAAAAGGTCGAGCGCTTGCGACCGTAAGTCATTTTGCCGTAGGCTTTCGTTGACAGGCGAACTATTGGTCTTATTTTTCACTTTGTAAGTTCGATGTTTTTCCGGCTCCGCGAAAGACAGGGGTGTGTAGAAAAAAAGAAAGTGTGGAGTCGTTAGTTTATCTGAGTAGAGGTTCTGGTACACCCGAAAACAAATAAACAATACCCCACACCTGTATAGATACGACATTCAGAACGAATCGTAAGCATACAAGTGAGAGTGTTCCGTTATCCTTGTTTTCGTTTGAAATTTACCAGATTTCTACTCAAGGACAAAAGCTAAACACTTTCATCGAAATATGTCCGCCGGGGCCTCCGAAGAGGAATCCCGACAGCCGCAAAGATAGAAAATGTTTTGCTGCGAACGCTCTTTTGGGGTATTGTGCCGGCAAATTTCGGGTAAACTTTCCGAAAATTTGCTATTGCTATCGAATTATCTTTGCCCTATCTTCGTCCTGTATTGTGCTGTAAGGAGCGAAGTTTATGTGTTGTGTCGGAGGATTCGTGTCGGTTTCGGGCAATGGAAAGATGATCTATATAAAGAGAGAGGTTGTTGCTGCAATTCGGTTCCGATGCTCCGGTCGGAATGGGGTCAGAGCTCCGACAACTCCAGCCACCGCATCGACTTGGCGTCGATCTCGTCGATCAACACGGCGATCCGTTCCGACTGTGCCAGTAGCTCCTCGGTCGAGAGTGTGCCGCTGCTCATGGCCGTTTCGATAGCCGCCTTTTCTGCCTCCAAACGTGGAATCTCGGCTTCTAACTGCTCGAATTCTCGCTTCTCGTTGAACGACAGCTTCCCTTTGACCCGCTCTTTCGGCTTTTCGGGTGCTGCGGCGGTCGATTTGGCAGGCGCAGGGGTTCGGGCAGCCGTCAAAGCCTCCTGCTCCTTGCGCCACGCGCGGTAGTCCGTGTAGTTGCCCGGGAAATCCTTGATCCGCCCCTCGCCCTCGAAAACGAGCAGGTGGTCCGCCACTTTGTCCATGAAGTAGCGGTCGTGCGACACCACGATCAGACACCCCGAGAAAGCCGCCAGATACTCCTCCAAAACGTTGAGGGTCTGAATATCCAGATCGTTGGTCGGTTCGTCCAACACTAAAAAGTTCGGATTCGCCATCAGGATCGTGCAGAGGTAGAGTCTTCGCCGCTCCCCGCCGCTCAGTTTGGCCACGTAGTCGTACTGCGCCTGTCGCGAAAACAGAAACCGAGTCAGCAGTTGCGACGCGCTGATCTGCCGTCCGTCCCCCAGGGTGATGTTTTCCGAGATGGCCGTAACGATGTCGATCACCCGCGCCTGAGGGTCGAACTCCAGCCCTTGCTGGCTGTAGTACCCGAACCGCACCGTCTCGCCCACGTCGACCGTTCCGCTGTCGGCCGCCTCCAACCCCAGCAGAATCTTGATGAAGGTCGATTTGCCCGTCCCGTTGTTCCCCACGATCCCCATCTTCTCGTACCGCGCGAAGAGGTAGCTGAAATCGTCGAGGATCACCCGTTCGCCGAACCGTTTGGAGAGGTGCAGAGCCTCGAAAATCTTCTTTCCGATGTAGGTCTGCCGAACGTCCAACTGCACCTCCGCCTCGTTGCGCCTTACATGCGCCTTCTCTTTGATCTCCTGAAAGGCGTCAATCCGATATTTCGCCTTCCCCGACCGCGCCGACGGCGTGCGGCGTATCCACTCCAGTTCCCTGCGGTAGAGGTTTTTCATCCTCGCCACCGTTGCGTCGGCCGTGTCGATCCGTTCCTGCCGTTTTTCGAGGTAATAGCTGTAATTGCCTTTGTAGCTATACAATTGACGGTCGTCGATCTCGACGATCTGGTTGCAGACTCGGTCCAGAAAATAACGGTCGTGGGTTACCATCAGGAGGCTCATCCGTCGACCGGCGAGGTACTCTTCGAGCCATTCGGTCATCTCGAGGTCGAGGTGGTTGGTCGGCTCGTCGAGGATCAGCAGGTCGGGTTCGACGATCAAAGCCGCCGCCAGCGCCACCCGTTTCACCTGTCCGCCCGAGAGGGTTTCGATCCGCTGGTCGAGGTCCGTGATCCGGAGCTGAGTCAGGATCTCTTTGGCGCGTTGCTCGAAATCCCAAGCCCCGAGAGCCTCCATCCGGCCCATCGTCCGTTCGATCGCCGCGCTGTCGCCCGCGGCCACAGCCCGTTCGTACTGCGCCAAAGCTTGCACCGCCTCGTCCTGGCCGTGGAAACAGGCCTCCAGGACGGTCGATCCGGCCGGAAAGCGAGGGTCTTGTTCCAGATATCCTACCCGAAGGTCGCGGCGGAAAACCACTTCGCCGCTGTCGTAATCCATGCGGCCGGCGATGATGTTCAACAGGGTCGTTTTTCCGGTTCCGTTGGCGGCGATCAGCCCGATCCGCTCGCCTTCGGCGATGCCGAACGTGAGGTTCTCGAACAGCGTCCGCTCGCCGAACGACTTGGCGAGCGCGGAGACTTGCAGGTGGATGGCCATAGTGTATTCTCTCTGTGAAAGGATGCTTTTAGAGTTTCGGTATCTCTCGGATAAATCGGTAGTTGCGGGCTGTGCGGTCGATCTCGCAGCAGTAGTGGCGCAGGCCGTTCGTTACCACTAAGTAAGGAACCCCCAGCTGGATGTTGTAATGGGCCACTTGGTTGAATACCTCCTGGGTGATCTCCACCCCGGCGGCCTTGCACTCGACGACCAGCTGAGGCTCGGCCTGCCGCGAGTAGACGACGATGTCGGCCCGCAGCGCGAAACCGTCGATCCGCAGCGGTTGTTCCTGTACGATGCGGTACGGATCCACGCCGTGGGTGTCGGTCAGAAAGCGGATAAAGTGCTGTCGAACCCACTCCTCGGGGGTGAGTACCAGCCACTTCCGACGCAGCGCGTCCCATACCTCGGGCCGCGGACCGGTCCGCCGGATCCGCAACTCGGCGGCCGGAAGATTCAGGGGCGGATATTTCGTCATCTCTGCCATAAAACTACAAAGTAACGAAATTTTCTATACGTATATCGTGTGGGAATCGTCGTGGGGTTATATATATAGTTGTCCGATGGTCCCATTGGGACTTGTTGTGTTTTTTCTCCGTCTTATTTTAGGTAGCTTGCACGGCTCGAGCACGGCCTTTATCGGGGGGAGACACGAGCCGTTTCGTCAAGGTGAGACTTTGGAGAAAGATGTTTTAGAAAAGAGGCGGGTTAGCCGCTCGGCAGCGAGTCCACGAGCACCGACGAGTGGCGAGCCAACCGATGGGCGACGGCTGATCCGCGCGCCTGTGGGCGCGGGTCAGTTCGAGAGCCAAGCCTTTGCCGCCGTCAGGCCCGGTTGGGGTGCTGAACTTTCTCTGTCAGCAGGCCAATAAACCTCCGGTGTGTTCTCTCCCTATTCCTGGAGGCAACGCGTCTGACGACCGTACGCACGGTAGCCACTGCTATTCGGATAGATGCCGTTGTAACTGAGGCTCAGGAAGTAACCATTGTTCTCCGAGGCGGACGACGCCCAGCTGTACCCGTTGTAGCCGACGTTCCACAATGCACCGGAACTGCTGTTGCGGACGCCCGGAGGTGCCGCTGGGCGCTCCAACTGAGTTTCTCTATGGACAGGCAAACAAAACACTCAACGAGTCTCCCTATTCCTGGAGGCAACGCAACTGAAAACCGTACGAACGACAGTTGCTGCTATTCGGAAGGATTCCAATCAGGGTGAATCCCAAATAATAGGCGTCGCTACTCTCCGGAAGAATCGACAAGGTCCAGCCATATCCACTGTAGCCAACATTACGCAATGTCCCTGAACTGTAGTGGCGGCTGCCCGGAGCCGGGCATTTTATGGTAGTTATAATCCCGATTTCGGGAGATCAATGTGGCGAACTTCAGCTAAAATTAGTAACTTGCCGACTAATTTCAAGCAAAAAAAAAGATCTGACCATGACTCTGATTAAATCGATTTCGGGTATTCGGGGAACGATCGGGGGGACGCCGGGCGAAGCGTTGACGCCGATCGACCTGGTGAAATTCACGGCCTCGTACAGCCAGTGGCTCAAGGAGACGACGCCGGGTGCGGCGGGACGTAAACTGCGCGTCGTGGTGGGGCGCGACGCTCGGATTTCGGGCGAGATGGTTTCGGACATCGTCGAGGGGGCGCTGATGGCCAGCGGGGTGGATGTGATCGCCATCGGCTTGGCTTCGACGCCGACCACCGAGATGGCCGTTACGGGACATGGAGCTGATGGCGGGATTATTCTCACGGCCAGCCATAACCCGAAGCAGTGGAACGCCTTGAAACTGCTCAATCGGCAGGGCGAGTTCCTCGATGCGGCCGAAGGAGCGCGGGTGTTGGAGATTGCGCAGACCGAGGTGTATGCCTTTCCGGAGATCGACGGTATCGGGAGCGTGGTCGTTCGGGAATCGTACGACCGGCAGCATATCGAGGCGGTATTGGCCTTGCCGCTGGTGGATGTCGAAGCGGTGCGGGCGGCTCGGTTCAAGGTGGTGGTCGACGCGGTCAACTCGGTCGGGGGCGTGGTGATGCCGGCGCTGTTGCGGGCCATGGGGGTCGAGGTCGTGGAGCTCAATTGCACGCCGGATGGGCATTTCGCGCACAACCCGGAACCGATTCCGGAGCACTTGACGGAAATTTCGGCTCTCGTACCGTCCGCGGGAGCGGATCTCGGGGTGGTGGTCGACCCGGATGTCGACCGGCTGGCCCTCATTAACGAGGACGGGACGATGTTCGGCGAAGAGTATACCTTGGTGGCGGTGGCGGACTATGTGCTGTCGCAGACGCCGGGCAATACGGTGTCGAACCTGAGCTCGTCGCGTGCGCTGGCGGATATTACGGTGCTTCACGGGGGCTCCTATGCGGCGGCGGCGGTCGGCGAGGTCAATGTGGTGGCCAAAATGCGCGAAACGAACGCGGTGATCGGGGGCGAGGGG